>CBDUCW010000035.1:0-12809 GCA_965365745.1 uncultured Trueperaceae bacterium | reverse complement strand
TGCCGCCCCGCTACGCCGACCTCGGCGTCGCCAAGGCCGTGCACACGATGGAGGAGCGTTCGCAGACGCTTCCCAAGCGCATCGACGCGCTGGGCTCCGAGCTCGAGGCGCTGGGCGCCAAGCACGGTGCGAAGCTCCAGGGCCTGCTCCACGTGGCCAAGAACCACGCGGGCCGCTACGACCGCATGCGCGACATGCTGGCCGGCCGCTACGGCTTCGCCCTGCAAGGGTGGCTCCCGTCCGACCAGACCGCGCGCGTTCGCGAAGCGCTGCGCAAGCAGTTCGGCAGCGACGTCGCCCTCGACGTCCGCACCGCCGACGAGCACCACGACGAAGGGGTGCCGGTCAAGCTCGACAATCCGGGCTGGATGCGTCCCTTCCAGGGGCTGCTCGCGCTCTTCGCGCCGCCCAAGTACGGCAACTTCGATCCGACCTGGACGCTCGCGGTGTTCTTCCCGCTGTTCTTCGGCATCGTCGTCGGCGACATCGCCTTCGGTCTGATGTTCCTGGCGCTCGGCGTCTGGCTGCAGCGTCGCGGGCGGAACGGGCGCAAGCTCGACCTCGGTCCGCTCGGGATCGTCATCCCGGCGCGCAACCTCCCATCCATCGGCAGCGTCATCAACTGGTGCGCCGCCTGGACGATCCTCTTCGGCGTCGTCTACGGCGAGTTCGTGGGCAACTTCCTCGAACACTGGCCGCACGACCGGCCCGTTTTCTACCCGGGCGACAAGGGCATCTTCGAGATCCTGCTGTTCCGCGTCGAGGAGTTCACGCCGCTGCTGCTGATCACGCTGGGATTCGGCGTGCTGCAAGTGCTGGGCGGCTGGGTCATCCGCGCCTACTACGGGTGGAAGCACCACGACAGCAAGCACCTGTGGGAGGGGATCGGCATGTTCTCGGGCCTGCTCGGCCTGGTGATCTTCGCCACCGCCTACCTGCAGGCTGCGCTCTCGCCGGTCATCTGGATCGTGTTCGCGGCCCTCATGGCCGTCTTCCTGCTGGGCGTGATCCTGTCGGGCATCCCGCTGATGCTCGTCGAGCTGATCTCGAACTCCGGCAACATCCTCAGCTACCTGCGACTGTTCGCCGTCGGTCTGTCCGCGGCGCTGGTCGCCAACCTGGGAACCGACACCGGCTTCGCCATCAACGAGGCGATCACGGTTCCCGTCATCGGCGAGATGCTCGGCATCGTCGTCGCGCTCACGATCAACCTCTTGGCGATCGTGCTCACCATCATCGGCCACACCCTGCAGCCCTTGCGACTGCAGTACGTGGAGTTCTTTACGAAGTTCGGCTTCTACGAGGAGTCGGGTCGACCCTACACGCCATTTCGTCTCTCCGGAGGTAAAGCATGAAGAAGCTCATCAGTGTCCTGTCCCTGCTCGTGTTCATCGGTCTCGTGTCCGTGGGTATGGCCCAGGAAGCGGAAGCTGCCGCCAGCATCGGCGACGGCCTCATCGCCCTCGGCGCCGGCCTCGCCATCGGCATCGGCGCGATCGGCGTCGGTCTCGCCCAGGCGAGCATCGGATCGGCGGGCGCGGGCACCCTGGCCGAGCGCCCCGAGGCCTTCGGTCAGATCCTGATCTACCTGGTCATCCCCGAAACGCTCATCATCTTCGCGTTCGTCATCGCGTTCTTCCTCAACGGTCAGATCGGCTGATCGAACGTGGCAGATCTAGCGGCACTGCTCGACAGTGAAGCGAGCGCCGAGATCGAGGCCATCCGCTCCGAGGCGCGTGCGCGCGCCTCGGAGATCGTCGCTGAGGCCGAGTCCGAGGCCGAAGCGATCACGGCGAGCCGCGAACGCAGCGCCAAGCAGCAGCGCGATGCCGCGCTGGTGCGCGCGCGCTCGGCGGCACAACTCGAAGCCGCTTCGCTCAAACTCAACGCCCAACAGAAGGCGATCGAGTCGGTGTTCGACGCCGCCTCGGCACAGCTCGCGAGCTTCGCGAAGAACGACGATCGCTGGAGCGACGCCCTGGCCACCCTGCTCGACGAAGCGGTCGAAGCCGCCGGCGGTTCCGACAACGTCGCCCACGTCGCCGTGCACCCGTCCGACGAAGCCGCGGCCCAGGCCGCCGCGAAGGCGGCCGGCGTCAGCGCCCCAATCCGGACCGACGACAGCATCGTCGGCGGCGTGCGTGTGACGGCCAAGAACCGGACCGTCGTCGCGAATACGCTGACCGGCCGCCTCGACGCGCTCCGCGACGAGCTCGCCTCGGAAGTGGCCGCCGCCCTGCTCAAGAAGGACGCGTAACCGTGTCGTCGGACTTCGGGTACATCAACGCACGCGTTCGCGGCATGAAGGCGAAGCTGCTCGATCCCGAGGTGTACACGACGCTGCTCGGGGAGCAGGACTTCCACGGCTTCTCGAGCGCGCTTCAGCAGACGCCCTACGCCGGCGATCTCGACCAAGCGCCCGGCAGCGAGGTCAACCTCGGCGCCGTGGATCGCGCGCTCGCCGGCAACTTCCGGCGCATCGCGCAGAGCATCCTGTCGTTTTCGGACGGCGCTCCCCACGACCTCGTGGCGCTGCTCCTGCTGCACTACGACCTCGGCGACCTCAAGTCGGTCGCGCGGGCGAAGCACGCCGGCCGAAGCCCGGAGGAGACCCGCCAGGCCCTCGTCGGCGTCGGCGAGATCAAGCCCTCCGTGCTCGACGCCATGGCGGCGGCCCCCGACCTCGCTGCGGCCGCACAGGCGCTCGCGATCTCGGGCCACCCGCTGCTCGGCGCCTTCCGCAAGGCCGCCCGCGGGTACGGCCAGGACGGCGATCTCTACGCCTTCGAGGTCACGCTCGATCGCGGCTTCTACGCCACGATCCTCGAGCGGCTCGACGCCCTCCGCGCGTCCGACACCCTCAAGCGACACGTCCAGAAGCAGATCGACGCGACGAACCTCCGCACCGGCCTGAAGCTCGCCGGCCGCGGCGGCGACGTCGACGCGCTGTTCGTCCCCGGCGGGCGCGAGGTCTCGCGCTCGGTCGTCGACGCCCTGCTCCAGGGCGGCGAGTCCGGCGGCTCCCTCGCGGGCACCTCGTTCGCCGAGGCGGCCGACGCCGGCACGCTCAGCGCCGCCGAGAACGCCATCCGCGCGACGCTCGACCGGAGCGCGCGCCGGGTCGCGCAGCGAGACCCGCTCGACATCGGCGTCGTGCTCGACTTCCTGCGGCGCAAGGAGGCCGAAACGGCCCGCCTGCGCCTGCTCGCGCGCGGCAAGTTCTACGACGTGCCGCGTGCCGACCTCGAACGGGAGCTCAGCCATGCCTAGCGGCGACCGCCACCGCATGCTCGTCCTCACCGACAGCGAAACCGCGACCGGCTACCGGCTCGCCGGGGTCGAGGTCCGCGAGACCGAGGCGGGCAGCGCCACCGACGAGCTCGAGGCCATCATCGAATCCGACGGCTACGGCCTCGTCGCCGTCGACCAAGGGCTGATCGAGGATCCGGTCGAGGCGATGGCGCGCATCATGCGCGACCGCGACCTGCCGATCCTGCTGCCGATCCCGAGTCTGGGCGCGGCCTTCGACGAAGACAGCGACGCGACGAGCTACATGAAGGAACTCGTGCGCAGCGCGATCGGCTTCGACATCAAACTCGAATGACCCCGACCCAAAGCCTCGCGCGAGCGACGCACGATTCGAAGGGACCTACGAATGGCAATTGAAGGCAAAGTCGCACGCATCTCCGGCCCGGCGGTCATCGCCGAGGGGATGATGGGTGCACGCATGTACGACATCGTACGTGTGGGCGAAGAGAAGCTCATCGGCGAGATCATCCGTCTCGACGGCGAAACCGCCTTCGTCCAGGTGTACGAAGAGACCGGCGGCCTCACCGTCGGCGAACCGGTCGTCTCGACCGGTCTGCCGCTCGCGGTGGAGCTGGGCCCGGGGATGCTCAACGGCATCTTCGACGGCATCCAGCGACCGCTCGACAAGATCCAGGAGGCCTCCGGGACCTACATCGACCGCGGCATCGTGGTGAACTCGCTGAGCCGCGAGGCGACGTGGGAGTTCACGCCGCGGGTTGAGGTCGGCGACGAGGTGAAGGCCGGACAGGTGCTCGGCACCGTGCCGGAGTTCTCCTTCGTCCACAAGATCATGGTTCCCCCCGGCCAGGGCGGCACGATCAAGACCGTCGCCGGCAAGGGCGAGTACACGATCGACGAGGTCATCGCCACGTTCGAGGACGGCACCGAACTGAAGATGGTGCACCCGTGGCCGGTCCGTCAGGCCCGTCCCGTGACCAAGAAGCAGGACCCGGTCACGCCCTTCCTCACCGGCATGCGCATCCTCGACGTGCTCTTCCCGCTGACCATGGGCGGCACGGCGGCGATCCCCGGCCCGTTCGGGTCCGGCAAGACCGTCACGCAGCAGTCGGTGGCGAAGTTCGGCAACGCCGACATCGTCGTCTACGTCGGCTGCGGCGAGCGCGGGAACGAAATGACCGACGTGCTGGTCGAGTTCCCCGAGCTCGAGGACCCGCAGACCGGCAACCCGCTCATGCACCGCACCGTGCTGATCGCCAACACCTCGAACATGCCGGTGGCGGCGCGCGAAGCGTCGATCTACACCGGCATCACGCTCGCCGAGTACTTCCGCGACCAGGGCTACAGCGTGTCGGTCATGGCCGACTCGACCAGCCGCTGGGCCGAGGCGCTCCGCGAGATCAGCTCCCGCCTCGAGGAGATGCCCGCCGAGGAGGGCTACCCGCCCTACCTCGCCTCGCGCCTCGCGGCGTTCTACGAGCGCGGCGGCCGCGTCACCACCCTCAACGACGAAGAGGGCGCCGTGTCGATCATCGGCGCGGTATCGCCGGCCGGCGGCGACTTCTCGGAGCCGGTCACGCAGGCCACGCTCCGCATCACCGGCTGCTTCTGGGCGCTCGACAGCTCGCTCGCCCGGCGCCGCCACTTCCCGGCCATCAACTGGAACCGCAGCTACTCGCTGTTCAACGACATCCTCGAGGACTGGTACCGCGAGAACGTCGCCGAGGACTACCCGGAGCTCGTGCAGCGCGCCGTGGACCTGCTCCAGCGCGAGGCCGACCTCCAGGAGGTCGTCCAGCTCGTCGGTCCCGACGCGCTTCAGGACGCCGAGCGCCTGGTCATCGAGTCGGGCCGCATCCTGCGGCAGGACTTCCTGCAGCAGAACGGCTTCGATCCGGTCGATGCCAGCTGCACGCTCGAGAAGGCCTACGGGATGCTGCAGATGATGCTCGAGTTCTACACGAAGGCGCGCGAAGCGCTCGACGCCGGCGCCACGGTCGACGAGATCATCCAAGACCCCGTGGTCGAGAAGATCAACCGCAGCCGCTACGTCGAAGAAGAGAAGTTCCCGGCCTACCGCGACGAAGTGATGGACGCGCTGTCCAAGGGCTTCGCCGTGGCGGCTTGAGGGGGATTCGATGACGACCAGCAAGAAGAAGCTGCACACGAAGGAGTACACCGAGGTCAGCTACGTCTCGGGCCCCCTTCTGTTCCTGCAGAACGCTCCCGACCTCTCCTACAACGCGATCGTGCGCATCACCGACGGCTCCGGCCGCGAGCGCGGCGGTCAGGTGATCGAGGTTTCGAAGGAGTACACCGTGCTCCAGGTGTTCGAGGAGACCTCGGGCATCGATCTCTCGAGCACGACCGTCAGCCTCGTCGAGGACGTGGCCCGTCTCGGCGTGTCGAAGGACATGATCGGTCGCCGCTTCAACGGCGTCGGCGAGCCCATCGACGGGCTCCCGGACGTCGTTGCCGACAAGCGCGTGCCCATCGGCGGGGCGCCCATCAATCCGGTGGCGCGCCGCAAGCCGGAGGAGTTCATCCAGACCGGCATCAGCACGATCGACACGCTGATCAGCCTGGTGCGCGGGCAGAAGCTGCCGATCTTCTCCGGATCGGGCCTCCCCGCGAACGAACTCGCCGCCCAGATCGCCCGTCAGGCGACCGTGGTCGGCGAGGACTCCGAGTTCGCGGTGGTCTTCGCCGCGATGGGGGTCACGCAGCGCGAGCTGACGTTCTTCACCCAGGAGTTCGAGCGCACGGGCGCACTGGCCCGTTCGGTCCTGTTCCTCAACAAGGCCGACGACCCCGCCGTCGAGCGACTGCTCACGCCGCGGATGGCGCTGACCGCCGCCGAGTACCTCGCCTTCGAGCACGACTACCACGTGCTGGTCATCCTCACGGACATGACCAACTACTGCGAGGCGCTGCGCGAGATCGGCGGAGCCCGCGAGGAGATTCCCGGCCGCCGCGGCTACCCCGGCTACACCTACACCGACCTGGCCTCGCTCTACGAGCGTGCCGGCGTGGTGGAAGGCAAGGCCGGCTCGGTGACCCAGCTGCCGATCCTTTCGATGCCCGACGACGACGTCACCCACCCCATCCCCGATCTCACCGGCTACATCACCGAGGGGCAGATCTACCTGGCGCGCGACCTGCACAACAAGGGCGTGTTCCCGCCGATCAACCCCGGTCCGAGCCTCAGCCGGCTGATGAACAACGGCATCGGCGAGGGCAAGACGCGGACGGACCACAAGAACGTGGCCGACCAGCTGCAGGCCGCCTACGCGAACGGTCTCGACCTGCGCCGCCTCGTGGCGATCACCGGCGAGGACGCGCTGTCGGAGAACGACAAGCTGTACCTGCAGTTCGCCGACGAGTTCGAGAAGAACTTCATCGATCAGGGATCCGAGAACCGCTCCATCGACGACTCGCTCAACATCGCCTGGACCACCCTGTCCAAGCTGCCGAAGAGCGAGCTCACGCGCCTGTCGAACGACATGATCGACAAGTACTACGGCGCCAAGATGGACGAGTTGTGGGGCGCCGCCTCCGGACCGCGCTGAGCGGGGGAGAGGACCATGGCCGAGAACATCGCCCCAACCCGGTCGAATCTGCTGCAGCGGCGCGACCAGCTGCGGCTCGCCCAGCGCGGCGCCGACCTGCTCAAGCGCAAGCGTGACGCGCTGATCTCGGAGTTCTTCGACCTGGTCAAGGCCTCGCTCGACGCGCGACGCGATCTGCAGGCCGCCTCGAAGGAGGCGTACTTCAGCCTGTTCCTGGCCAACGCCTGGGACGGCCCCGAAGCGGTCAAGAGCCTCAGCCTCGCCGGGGGCGATGCCCTCGAGATCGACATCCAGATCGAGAACCTGTTCGGCGTCAAGGTCGCCCAGGTGCAGCCGCCCGAATTCGACGACAGCCTCCCGTTTTCGCCCATCGGCGCCGGCGCGCGAACGCTGGATGCCGCGTCGGAGTTCCGCAAACTCACCGAAGCGATCGTCAAGGTCGCGGCGACCGAGACGCGGCTCCGCACGATCGGCGAGGAGATCAAGAAGACGAATCGGCGCGTCAACGCGCTCGAGCAGCTCGTCATGCCGAACATCCAGCGGCAGATCAAGTCGATCCAGAGCGTGCTCGACCAGCGCGCCCTCGAGGAGGTCACGGTGCTCAAGCGCATCAAGGCCAAGATCGAGGCGCGCGAGAAGGACGAGGCCGAGGCGGCGCCCGTCGGCGCCTGACCGGCCCCGAACGAAGCCTCGCAGCATCGCGGCGGCGACCCGTAGGCAAGGGTCGCCGCCGCTCCGTATATCGAATCGCGGCGGTCGATCCCCGCCGCGCGCCACGGGGCGCCCTCGGGCCGCGCTCGGGGCCTCGGCGAGGCGGCACGGCACGACGCCCCTCCATCGGCTCCGAATGCAACGGTTTGGATGAACCTGCCCGCCCGCGAACTCGGCTCCCGACGCGGAGCCTGTATCCAAAACACTTTACAAAAGCCGTTCTGGACGCTATTTTTGAAAAGGCATTCCCGCCAAAAGTGAGTTCCCATCCAACGTCTCCCTGAGCAAGGAGAAGTCATACATGCGTAGATTCCTGGCCCTATTCGCCTCCCTCGCCCTGCTTCTCGCAGGCTTCGCGACCGCGCAGAGCCTCCTCGACGAGGTTCGCGACCGCGGCTCGCTCTCCTGCGGCGTCAATCAGGCCCTTCCTGGCTTCGGCAGCATCAGCGAAGCCGGTGAGTTCGAAGGCTTCGACGTCGACTTCTGCCGCGCCATCGCCGCCGCCGTTCTCGGCGACGCCGACGCGGTGGACTTCGTGCCGCTGAGCGCGCAGGAGCGCTTCACCGCCGTGCAGACCGGTGAGGTCGACGTCCTGATCCGCAACACCACCTGGACCTCCAGCCGCGACACCACGCAGAGCCTGAACTTCGCCCCGACCACCTTCTACGACGGTCAGGGCTTCATGGTGCGCCGCGACGCGGGCTTCGACTCGCTGCAGGACCTCGAAGGCGCCCGCATCGGTGTGCAGACCGGTACGACCACCGAGCTGAACCTCGCGGACGTGCTCGGCGCGCTCGAGATCGAGTTCACGCCCGTCACCTTCGAGAACGCCGACCAGCTCGTCGCCGCCTACGACGCCGGCAACGTCGACGCCTGGACGACCGACAAGTCGGGCCTCGCCAGCCGCCTGATCACCCTCCAGGATCCCAGCGCCCATCGGATCATGGACGCGACGATCTCGAAGGAGCCGCTCGGTCCGGCCGTCCTCCACGGCGATGACGCCTGGTTCGACGCCGTCAAGTGGATCGTGTTCGGCCTGATCATGGCCGAGGAGTACGGCGTGACGAGCGACAACGTCGCGCAGGTCGCCGAGTCGACCGAGAACCCGAACCTCCAGCGCCTGCTCGGTGTCGAGCCGGCCAACCTCGAGGGCATCGGGCTCGGCGCGAGCGCCATGCTGGATGCGATCGCGGCCGTCGGCAACTACGGCGAGATCTACGAGCGCAACCTCGGTCCGAATACGCCGTTCGACATTCCGCGCGGCCTGAACGCGCAGTACTTCAACGGCGGACTGCTGTACGCGCCCCCTTTCCGCTGATCCTTCCCCGCTAGACCCGCGCGGGAGCGGCCTCGGCCGCTCCCGCGCGTTCATTTGCGACGCGCCCGCGCCGCCCGCCCTCCGGGGCCGGCGGCGCGGTCCTCGGGTAGAATCGGTGCGTCCGTCCTTCCGAGCCGAGCCAGCGGCTCCGGGCCCCGGCCCGGCCGCGGGGTGGCTCGGTATCTCCGGGGATCCGCACCGACGGGTCCGACGCCCTACACGGAAAGGCTCCGCGCGTGGAGAGACATCGATCCGTGCTGACCGCCAGGGTTTCGAGCTGATGGCCGACCGCCCGTCTCCGCCCAACGGCGAAGAGCGCATCCCGTTCTACAGGAACGTCAAGCTGATCGGCGGCATCACCCAGGCGGTCTTCTTGATCGTCGCCGTGGTGGCCGTGGCCCTCCTGGTACGCAATGTGCAGAGCGGCCTCGGCTCGTCGGGGCTGACGTTCTCGTTCGACTTCCTCGACAACCGCGCCGGCTTTGCGCTGAGCGAGACGCCGATATCCTACGAGGCCTCGGACAGCTACCTTCGCGCGCTCGGTGTCGGGATCGCGAACACGCTCCAGATCGCCATCCTCGGCGTCATCCTGACCTCGCTCCTCGGCGTCGTCATCGGCGTCATGCGGCTGTCGGACAACTGGCTGCTGCGGCAGATCGCCACCGGGTTCGTCGAGCTCCTGCGCAACACGCCGTTGCCTGTCCAGCTGATCTTCTGGTACTTCGCCGTCATCCTCGCCATTCCGCCGCTGATCCGGAACTCGTGGCGCGTCGGCGACTTCATGTTGAGCCAGGTCGGCTTGGCGCTCCCTGCGCTCCGTGCCACGCCGCGCTTCGGGGCTTGGCTCCCCTGGGTCATCGCAGCCGCGGTGGCCTTCGTCGGGTTGTACCTGTGGCGCCGGCGGGCGATCGAGCAGAGCGATCGGCCGGGCAACCCGTGGCCGATCCCCATCATCGCGGCGATCGTCATCGCGGGCGGCGGCTACCTCCCGGGGCTCTTCACGGCCACCGTCGCCGATGGGGCGACCGCCGAGCTGCGCACCGATCGCGGGCGCGGTTCGGTCTTCATCGACGCCGACGACGACGGCGCACTCGACGACGACGAACGGACGCTGGCCGGCGTGCCGGTCCTCTTCCGCGTCGCCGAGGGGCAGCTCGAGACGAACAGCCAGAACCTCACCGAGTCGCAACGCGTCGTGGAGAGCAGCTTCCGCTTCCCCGAAGTGAAGGAGGCCGAGGCGGCGTCGATCGAGGTGGCCTTCGCCGACCCCGAGTCGGCCGATGGGCTGTCGATCCACTTCGAGCGCTACCCCAGCGTCGGGCGCATCTACCGCGACAAGGACGGCGACGGCGCCTTCGACCGCAACGAAGTGTTCGAGATGGTCGACGGCGAGCGGCAGACCTTCAACGGCATCGAGCTCGTCATGATCGTCGAGGACTTCGAGCGCCGCCTCGTGTCGGGCCGCGACGGCCGCCTGCTGTTCCCGCCGTTCCTCCCGGTCGGAGGAGCCGAGCCCGAGCCGTCCTCGGGCGGCGGAGCGGCGGCCGGAGGCGGCGGGGGCCTCGGCGATCTGTTCGGGTCGCCGGTCCGCGGCGCGGACGACGAGGGGGACGTGGAGTCCACGGTCGAGTTCCTCCCCGTACCGCCGCTCGTGTACTCCGCTCCGACGATCCCCCGCTCCGAGTACTTCGGTGGCGTGACGCTCTCGGGTGCGTTCCTTGCGCTCCTGCTTGGCCTGGTGATCTACACCTCCGCCTTCGTCGCCGAGATCGTCCGTGGGGGCATCCAAGCGGTCAACAAGGGGCAGACGGAAGCCGCCCGGGCCCTCGGGCTGGGCGAAGGGCAGGTCTTCCGCCTCGTCGTCTTCCCGCAGGCGATGCGGATCATCCTGCCGCCCATGATCAGCCAGTACCTGAACCTCACCAAGAACTCCTCGCTGGCGATTCTCGTCACGTTCGAGGACTTCTTCAACGTGTCGAACATCGTCGGGAACCAGACCGGCCAGTTCATCCCGGTGTACCTGATCATCCTGGTGGGGTACCTGGGCATCTCGCTGGTGTTCTCGCTGATCCTCAACATCGTCAACAATCGAATGGCGCTGGTGGAACGATGAGGAGGCTGTCGTGACCGAATCTCGTCGTCCGCCCCCCGGGGTGACCGGTCTGCGGGGCTGGCTCCGCGCCAACCTGTTCAAGGGGCCGAGGAACACCGCGGCCACGGTCGTCGTCTCGGCCGTGCTCGTGTGGGCCATCGTCGGGCTGCTCAACTGGGTGTTCACCGGAGCCGACTGGGAGCGCCTGTGGGTCAACCTCAAGCTGCTCACCGTCTACCGGTACCCCGAGGAGCTGCTGTGGCGGCCCCTGCTGGCCTTCGGGCTGTTGATGGGCGTGTTCGGCCTATCTTCGGGCACCGGCGAACCGGGCGTCCGCCGCATCGCGCGCGGGGCCTTCAACCAGTTCGCGGGCCTGCTCGTGGCCCTGGCACTGCTCTCCACCTTCGTCGGCTGGGGCGTCACCCCGGCCTACTGGCTCGCCGTCGGCGTCACCGCCCTCGGCTGGGGCCTCGGGCGCGCCGCCGAACGCGGCGTCGGCCCCGCCACGGCGATCGCCGGCGTGTCCGGCTGGCTGTGGCTCGCCGCGCTGGTGCTCGTGCCGCTGCTGCTCTACGGCATCCCCGGCCTCCACGACGGCGGCCTGCGGGTGGTCGAAGTGCGGCAGTGGGGCGGCTTCATGCTCACGCTGATCCTCACCACCGGCATCATCCCGAGCTTCCCGCTGGGCATCGCTCTGGCCCTCGGCCGGCGCAGCGACCTGCCCGGCATCAGTTGGGTGTGCACCGGATTCATCGAAGTGATCCGCGGTGCGCCGCTGATCGTGTGGCTGTACATCGCCAACCTCATGGTCCCGCTGCTGTTCGCGGTCGGACCCGACGCGGTCCCGTCGCTCGCCAAGGCCTACATCGCGCTGACGCTGTTCAGCTCGGCCTACATGGCCGAGAACATCCGCGGCGGCCTGCAGGGCGTCCCTGGCGGGCAGCCCGAGGCTTCGCGCGCGCTCGGCCTGTCGGGCTGGCAGACGACGCGCCTGATCGTGCTTCCGCAGGCGATCCGATCGGTGATCCCGGCCATCGTCGGGCAGTCGATCGGCCTCTTCAAGGACACGGCCCTCGTCTTCGTGGTCAACCTCTTCGACTTCTTCAACGTGCACAACGTAGTGGTGCAGCAGCCCGACTCGATCGCCATCCCGGGAGGGATCCGCCTCGAGCTGTCGCTGTTCCTGGCCGTCGTGTACTTCTTCTTCGCCTTCCGCATGTCGCTCGCGAGCCGTCAGCTCGAGCGCGCCCTCGGCGTGGGGGAGCGATGAGGCCGCCCCGCGCCGCGGTCCCGCAGGTCGCTTCGCGCCGCACCGCCCCGTCCACGATCGCCCTCTCGCGCACCGTCTCGACCCGCGCCGACAACCGCCTCCAGGAGGTCCCATGACCGACTCCACTTCGACCCTCAACCTGGCCAACGCCGAGGCCCCGGCGGGCGGCGAGAAGATCATCGAGATCGACACGCTGAACAAGTGGTTCGGCGACTTCCACGTCCTCAAAGACATCACCATGTCGGTCAACAAGGGCGAGGTCGTCGTGGTCATCGGCCCGTCGGGCTCGGGCAAGTCGACGCTGATCCGCTGCATCAACCGCCTCGAGGAGCACCAGGAAGGCGCCATCACCGTCGACGGCACGCGGCTCACCGACGACGTGCGCAACATCGACCTGATCCGGCGCGAGACCGGCATGGTGTTCCAGCAGTTCAACCTGTTCCCGCACCTCACCGTGATGGAGAACATCACCCTGGCGCCGATCCGCGTTCGCAAGTGGAAGAAGTCGAAGGCCGAGGAACGCGCGATGTACTTCCTCGGCAAGGTGGGCATCCCCGAGCAGGCGCAGAAGTACCCCGGCCA
>CBDUCW010000034.1:0-12950 GCA_965365745.1 uncultured Trueperaceae bacterium | reverse complement strand
GCCGGGTCCGTGGCAAGAGCTACATGGAACTCGTCGATCTGTCGGTGAACCAGACGCTCTCGCGCACCGTGGTGACGTCGTTGACCACGCTGCTCCCGGTGCTCGCGCTGCTGTTCTTCGGCGGAAGCGTACTCCGCGACTTCGCCCTGACCCTGCTCATCGGCATCGGCGTGGGGACGTACTCGTCGATCTTCATCCTGGCGCCGATGGTGGTGTGGTTCAAGTCGCGCCAGCGCGCGACCTGACCGTGCGGGCGGAGCGGGGACGTCGCGTCCTCGCCCCGGCCTTGCCATCGCTCGTCAACTCCGACGGCGGCGTCCCAGCGACGCCGCCGTCGCTCGTGGGCGCCGGTCCGGTCGCGGGGCCGGGGCAAGCCCGAGGCACCTCCGGGGCGCCTCGCCTTCGCTCCGTCCCGGTCCGCGTGCTCCTCGGGCGAGATGCCGATCCCCGACGGCTTCGAACCGGCCGGCGACAGCTACTCGCCGCTGCCGCCCGCCGCGTCATCACCCGCTGCGCCGCCCACCACGACGTCGAACTGCCGCAGTACGCCGTCGGCATCGGACACGACGGCCCGCCAGCGCCCGGCCGTGGCGCCGACCGGGGCGGGTGCGTCGACCTCTATGCGCTGGACGGCCGGGGCCGCCTCGATCCATACGCTCTGCGCAGCCGCCTCGGCGAAGGCCGGATCGAACCACTGCACCGCGAGGTAGCCGGCGTCGGGAGGGGCCGTCACCGTGAACGCGAGCCGCAGGCCGCCGGGGTCGGCGCGAAGTTCCCCGTCGAGGATCTCGACGGCGTCCACGTCCGGAGCGGCGATCCCGCGCTCGGTGCCCGTCGGCACGAGCGGCCAGTAGAGCGGGGCGCAGGCCGTCGTGACGGCAAGCCCCGCCACGGCGACGAGCCATGCGGCCCGGCGACGGATTCGGAACCGGCGGATGCGGGAGCGGAGCACGGAGCGGATCGACCTCCTCAGGGTTCGACGAGCGCCAGCGCGGCCAGGGCCACGGGCGCGGTCTCCGCCCGCAGGATACGCGGTCCAAGCGAGCCGACCGCCGCACCTGCCGCGCGGGCCGCGGCGACCTCGCGCTCGTGGAACCCCCCTTCGGGGCCGGTGAACACGGTGATCGCCCCGGCCCCCTCGACGGCAGCGCGCAGCGTCGCTCCCTCGGACGCCGGGTGGGCGACGGCGACCGACCCGCGCTCGAGCCCGGCGGCCAGCGCCCGCTCAAAGCGAACGGGCCCCTCGATCCACGGCACGCGGGCGCGTCGGCTCTGCTTCGTCGCCTCGCGCGCGATCCGCTCGAGCCGGACCTGCTTCGACCGCGACAGGCTGGTCCGGTCGGCGTGCTCGGTCTCGACCAGGGCGAAGCCCGCGACGCCGACCTCGGTGGCCGCGCGCACGACGTCGCTCAACTTGTCGCTCTTGAGCAACCCGACGGCGAGCACCACCGTCCGGGCCGGCTCCACCGGGCTCGGCCGCGGGTCTCCGAGATGCAGGCGCACGCGCGGTCCCTCGACGGCCTCGACGACGCCGTCCGCCACCGTTCCCTCCCCGTCGAAAACTTCGACGGCCGCACCCGGTCCCGCGCGAAGCACCGTGGCGAGGTGGTGGGCCTCGTCGCCACGCAGCAGCACGTCGCCGGCGCACAAGGGGCCGGGCATCAGGACGCGGTGGACCCTCACGGGGCGTCCTCCTCCGGCGACCCGGCCGCCTCGACCAGCCACCAGACCCCGTCACGGCGCCAGGTCGTGGCGTCGAAACCAGCGGCCGCCAGCGCGGCTGCGACGGTGCCCTGCTTGCCGTCGACGATCCCGGTGAGCAGCGCGCGCCCGCCCGGGCGGAGCGCCGAGCGGTAGGCCGCGGCGAGCGTCGCGTGCACCTCGGCGTAGATGTTCGCGACCACGACGTCCGCCCACCCCGCCCACGGCCCGGCGTCTGCGGGGAGCTCGCGGTGGGCGAAGGTCGCCCGCGACCCGTTGCGCGCCGCGTTCTCGCGGGCCACGGGAAGCGTGGCCGCATCGGTGTCGATGCCGTGCGCCGCGGCCGCACCGAGCAGGTCGGCGGCGATGGCCAGGATCCCCGACCCCGATCCCACGTCGAGGACCCGGGCGTCCGAGAGATCGCCGTCGTCGAGGGCCACCAGGGCCAGGCGGGTCGTCTCGTGGTGTCCGCTCCCGAAGGCGAGCCCCGGATCGATCCAGATCGGGCGCTGCGGCGAGCGGAGCGTGACGGTGGCGTGCGTGGGGGCGATCACGAGACGACCGACGTCGACCGGGCCGACCTCGGACAGGTAGGCGGCGACCCAATCGGTGTCGTCCACCGCCTCCCACGTCGCCACCGCCGCGAGGTCGGGCGGGAGCCGCTCGTCGTGGCCGACGGGCGCGTCGAAGTAGCCCACGACGCTGTCGCTGCGCTCCTCCACGGCCGTGCAGCCGAGCGACCAGAGCGCAGCGGCCGCCCGCTCGAGGGCCGCCGCTCCCCCGTCCGGAGGTGCGATCCGGAGCGCCCGCGGTCCGCTGCGACGCGTCCTCTCGTCGGATGGCGTTTCGGGGCCGGGCGGTGCCATGGGCGGCAGTGTACCGCCGGGCGTTTCGCGCCGGCCGGTCCGGTACACTCGGGGGCGTGGAATCCCGCACCCCTCCGCAGAATCTCGAGGCCGAGCAGAGCGTGCTCGGCAGCATCCTGCTCGACAACGAAGTGTACGGGAACCTCGAGGGCACGCTCAGCGCCGAGCAGTTCTACAAGGAGGGGCATCGCAAGATCTTCCGGGCGATGGACCGCCTCTTCCGTCGCAGCGAGCCGATGGATCTCGTCACCCTCACCGAAGAGCTGCGGCAGACGGGCGAGCTCGAGGCGGTCGGCAGCGTCCCCTACCTCATCGGCCTGGCCGACGGCGTGCCGACGGCCGCCTACGCCGAGAACTACGCCCGCATCGTGCGCGAGAAGGCGGTGCTGCGCGACCTGATCGGCGCCAGCGGGCAGATCATGCAGCAGGCCTACGACCAGGCCGCGCCGATCGAGGACGTGCTCGATCGGGCCGAGGCGACGATCTTCGAGGTCACGACCAACCGGCGCAGCACCCGCTTCCAGGAGATGGGCGGCCTGGTCACCGACACCTTCGCCTACATCAACGAGCTGTTCACGAACCCCGACCCCGTCACCGGGCTGCGCATGGGCTTCAAGGAGCTCGACGCGATGACGGCCGGGCTGCAGCCCTCGAGCCTCAACGTGCTCGCCGCGCGCCCGAGCATGGGCAAGACCGCCTTCGCGCTGACGATCGGCCAGAACGTGGCCCTGCGCGAGGGCAAGACGGTGGGGATCTTCAACCTCGAGATGTCGGCGGTGCAGCTGGTGACGCGCATGCTCTGCAGCGAGGCGCGGGTCGACATGAGCCGCGTCCGCAACGGTCAGCTGACCGACCGCGACTTCCAGCGGCTCGCCGACACGGCCGGCCGCCTGTCCGAAACGCGCATCTTCATCGACGACACGGCCGACATGACGGTGATGGAGCTGCGCAGCCGGGCGCGCCGCCTGATGGCGGAGCAGGACCTCGGGCTGATCATCATCGACTACCTGCAGCTGATGTCCGGCGCCTCGCGCAGCGGGCAGGAGAACCGCCAGCAGGAGATCTCGAGCATCTCGCGCGGCCTCAAGCTGCTCGCGCGCGAGCTCGACATCCCCGTGATCGTGCTCTCCCAGCTGTCGCGCGCGGTCGAGAGCCGCCCCAACAAGCGACCGATGCTCTCGGACCTTCGCGAGAGCGGGGCGATCGAGCAGGACGCCGACCTGGTGATGTTCATCTACCGCGACGAGTACTACGACCGCCAGTCCGAGAAGCAGGGCATCGCCGAGATCATCGTGGGCAAGCAGCGCAACGGCCCCGTGGGCACCGTCGAGCTGCAGTTCCACAACGCGCACGTGCGCTTCAACGACCTCGCGCGCACCACGCCGTAGCGCGCGAACGGCTACCCTCCGCCCGGCGCGAGCGGGGCCTGCCGCGGCCCTCGGGGCGGCGCCTCACGTCGGTCGACCCCGGGCCGAAGCGCCCGTCGACCCATGGTGCGACGCCGTCTCGAAGGCGCTCGACGGGGCCGAGAGCCGCTCCCGCGACGGACCCCTTCCGGCGCATGGGAACCGCGATTTTTGCGTTCGCACTCGTGTGAAAAATCGAAAGAGAGGCCCAGAGGGTCGGTGATAGACTCCCCTTGGCTTTCAAGGAGGAGTCGCTATGGCCTCACTGCGCGAATCGCTTTCGCGCTTCCTCAGCCCCCGAATCGAAGCCGTCGGCCTAGAGATCGGCACCAGCGCGATCAAGGTCGTTGAGCTTCGAGGCGGCAGCCCGCCGTCCCTCGTGACGTTGGCGCTGCGCCCGATGCAACCCGGATTGGTCGAAGACGACCAGGTCGTGGACGCACCGGGACTCGCCGCCGAGATCCGGGCGCTGTTCGACGAAGCGGGAATCAACAAACGCTACGTGGTGACGGCCGTCGGGAATCGACAGGCGATCACCCGCAACATCGATGTCCCGAAGATGACGATGCAGGAGCTCGACGAGGCGATCAAGTGGGAAGCGGAGCGCTACATCCCCTTCCCGATCGACGAGGTCGTCCTCGACTACTTCGTGCTCGACAACCCCGACGACGTCGAGGACGGCGGGCAGCTCGAAGTGGTGATCGCGGCCGCGCGCCTCGATCTGGTGAGCCAGCAGGTCGAGTACCTGAAGCTCGCCGGACTCGAGCCGGTCGTGGTCGACATCAAGCCGTTCGCCGTGCTGCGCTCGCTCCGCGGCGCGCTTCTCGGCGAGCACCTCACGAAGCAGACCCTCTCCGGAGGCACCTACACCGAGCACGACGAAATCGGCGTGGTGCTCGAGATCGCCGCCTCGAACACGACGATCACCCTCGTGCGCGGGCAGCGCGTGCTGATGAACCGCAACGTCGGCGTGTCCGGCGACGACTTCACCGCCGCCATCCAGCGCTCCTTCGGCCTCGACTTCGATGCGGCCGAGGAGGTCAAGCTCGACTACGGAACGGCCACGATCCCCACCGAAGACGAGGAGGAACTCCTCAACTTCGATGCGAAACGCGAACAGTTCAGCCCCAGCCGCGTCTACGAGGCGCTGCGTCCGATCCTGGTCGAACTCACGACCGAGATCCGCCGCAGCCTCGAATTCTTCCGCGTGCAGACCGGCGACGCCAACATCACGCGGATGCTCGTGACCGGCGGCGGCGCCAAGCTCCGCGGCCTGCCCGAGGCCATCGGCGATTCGCTCGGCTTCCGCGTCGAGATCGGCGACCCCTGGCTCAGCGTGCAGGTCGACGACAACCGTTTCGACAGCCAATATCTCGCGCGCGTCGCGCCTGAATTCGCGGTGCCGCTCGGCCTGGCGATTCGGGGGGTGAGCGAACTTGATTAACGTCAACCTCCTGCCGAAGAATCTCCGGCGGGTGCGCGAGCCCGGCTACTGGAAGCTGCTCGCGGTGCTCTTCCCCATCGTGGTTCTCGGAATCGCGGCGACCCTGCAGATCATCGCCGCGCGCACCGAGGCCAATCTCGAACAGGACCGCGCCAACCGACAGGCGCAGGTCCAGCTGCTGCAGCCCTTCATCGACGAACGCGCCGAGCTGCTCGCGCGCCAGCGCCAGCTCAACGAGCTGATCTCGGTGGCTCGCGCCGTGCGCGAGAACCGGATCGCCTGGACCGGCGAGATCATCCAGCTGATCGAGACGCTCCCGCCGCAGGGCAACGCCGCGCGCCCGGTCGTCGACTTCCGTTCCATCTCGATGCGGTCGCTCGGGGGCAGCCAAGCCAACCCCGCGCGCTACGAGGGGGCGCCCGTCGTCGCCGAGTTCTCGGTGAGCGGAACCGCGCTCGACCTCGACGCCCTGGCCGACTTCGTGCGGTCGCTCGAGGTGTCGCGCGACTTCGGGGTGCTGTTCCAGAACGCCTCCTCGTCGAACGAAGAAGGCAACTACTCGTACTCGATGACCGTCGGGGCGATCGCGGAGACGACACCGTGAACTTCGACATCCGCAGACTCAAGCAGCGCGACATCGCGATCATCATGATCGTTCTCAGCGTGGCGGCCGGCGTGCTCTGGTGGTACTTCCTGTACCAGCCCGCGCAGGACCGGATCACCGCCCTGGAGGACCAGATCGCCCGGCTCGACCGCCAGATCGAGGACGGCGAACGCGCCCGCGCCAACCTTCCGCAACTTCGCCAGACGGTGGCCGAGCTCGAGGCCGACCGCCGCGAGTTCCTCGCCCAGCTCCCGCGCGAGAGCGAGATCGGCGACTTCATCGAGTCGATCCGCGTCACCGCCGCCGATAGCGACGTCGAGGTGCAGAGCATCAGTCAAGGCAACGCCAGCGAGAACATCCAGGACGTGCGCCCCATCGGCATCACCATCAACAACCGGGGCGACTTCCTGGCGACGATGACCTTCCTGCAGGAGCTCGAGACGCTGCAGCGCTTCACGAAGATCAATCAGGTCGGCCTCAACATCGGCGGGGGCGAAGGGGACGACCCCGACGACCCGACGCTCTCGTCCAGCTACAACTTCACGATCTACGTCTACACCGGCGACGATCCGGGAGAGCGCCCATGAGCATGCCCTCCTTCCAGATGTCCCGCACCGGGAAGATCCTCATCGGGGTGCTCCTCGCCGCCGCCGCCATCTTCTTCTGGGTCAACTTCTTCGTCCAGGACACGCCTCCCGAGGCGACGCAGCCGACACCGGCCCCGACGGCCGCGGCAAGCGTTCCGGGCGCCGAGCCCGCCCCCGCGGACGACGCCACCGACGCAGACGCGACCGAAGGCGACGCCCCGGCGGTCGAGGCCGAGTCCGACGCCGCTCCCGACGCCGCGACCGACGCCGCGACCGACGCGGGCGAGGGCCCGGCCGTCGCCGTCGACGTGCCGCAACCGGAGGTCGCCACGCGCGACCTGGTCGTCGCCGATCTCCCCTTCCTGATCACCGAACCCGTGCAGACCGCGGGCACGGACGGCGGAGCCGATGGCGACGGCGCCACCGGGGCGGATCGCCCGGGAACCGCCCTGCGCGCGACGATCAACCCCTTCGCGCCGGTCGTCCGTCCCGTGCAGCCCGCCGCTGCCGCATCCGCACCCGCACCCGCATCCGGCGCCGACGTCACCGAGGTCGAGGTCCCCGAGGCCCCCGAGGTCGAAGCGGCCGCCGCGCCCGAGCCCGTCGTGGCCCCAGCGCCCGCTGCGCTCGCACCCCCCTCGCCGCTGGCCGGCACGCTTCCGCGCGCCCTGCCCGGCGGCACGCTCCCCTCGACGCCGGCCCTGCTCCGCGGCCCGCGGCGCGCGCCCGACACGCCCGCCGTTCGCGACGTGATCGACGCCACCGCCGCCGGCGTACGCGTTCCCGGAGCGCCCGCTCCGCGGCTCGAAGCAGCCGAGCGCGACGCCACGGCCGACGCCCTCTCCGACGACGACCTCGCCCCCATCGATCGCATGGCGACCGACGGTGACCCGAGCAGCACCGACGCCGATCCGCTCGCGGCCGGCGTCACGCCGCTCAGCGCCTACCTGCGCGACAACAACGTGACCTTCACCGGCGCCGTTCTCGGTCCCGTCTCGGTTGGCGTGTTCCGCGCCGCGAACCGCACCAACCCGATCGTGGTCGCCCTCGGGAGCAGCCTGCCCGACACCGACATCGTCCTGACCGACCTCACCGGGTCGCAGGCGCAGTTCTCGCAGGACGAAGCCCAGCAGATCCTCTCCTTGAACCTCAGGCGGTGATCATGAAACGCATCCATCTTCGGTCCTTCCTTCTCGTCGCGTTCATCTTCGGCGCGAGCCTCGGGCTTGCGTTCGCGCAAGTCCCCGCGCTCCCAGACGATGCGCAGTTCGACGCCCCGGTCGAATTCACCACCGGGGACGAGGGGGAATCCCTGCGCTTCATGCTCGCCGCGCTGGCCCGCTCGGTCGGCCTGACCCCCATCGTCGACCGCGTCCCCGACACGACGATCGTCTACAACATCGACGACCCCAAACCGTTCCGTCAGGTGTGGGACCTCGTCCTCACCCTCCAGAACCTCGACTACGTGCTCCTCGAGAACGACGTCGTGGTGGTGGGTACCAGCGGCGAGATCGCCGCGCTCCGTGACGCGCCGGACCCGTCGGCCGCGGCGCAGGAGCCCACCGCAGAGACGCTGCGGCGCTTCTACCGCGTGAACAACGATCCCGGTCAGGTCGTCACGATCCTTCGCCAGTCGATCCCCGGAATCTCGGCCGACGCCCTTGCCGGCGTGAACGCGATCGTCGTGTTCGGCACGCAGGAACAGCAGGACGAGGTCCAGCGCGTGCTCGGCGAATTCGATCAGGCAGCCGACGAGGCCGCCGCAGAGCCGCTCGAGCAGCGGATCTACTTCCTCTCGAACGCTCGCGCGGGCGAACTCGCCGGCGTGCTGAGCGGAGCCGACATCGTCGTGTCGGGCGAGGGCGGGTCCGGCGGCGAGGCCGCGAGCTTCTCGGTGACCGCCGACGACCGCACGAACAGCGTGATCGTCACCGCCACCGCTCCCGTCCAGGCGCAGCTGGCCGAGATCATCCCGCAGCTCGACCGCCCGCAGCAGCAGGTGAACGTGCAGGTGCGCATCCAAGAGGTGACGCGACGCACGGCCCGCAACTTGGGGCTCTCGCTCGACAACCTGAGCTTCGGCAATCTCGCCGCGAGCATCCTCGACACCGGCCTGAGCTTCATCTTCGACAGCACCGCCGTCTCGAGCCTCAACGTGGTCGCCACGCTGAACGCGCTCGAGTCGCAGGGCCTGTCCCGCCGCGTCGACGACAGCACGATCACCGTGCTCAACAACGAGACCGGCAGCCTGCAGTCCGGCGGTCGCATCGAGATCAACTTCCCCTCGAACGACGGCGGCGTCAGCCAGCGCACCATCGAATTCGGCGTCCTGGTCGACGTCACGCCCCGGATCAGCAACGACGGTCGCGTGATCCTCGACGTCAACGCCGAGGTGTCGGATCTGGCCGTTCCCCTCAGCGAAGGTGGCATCCCCGAGCGCATCGACTTCAACGAGCGCGCCGTGACCTCGACGGTCACCCTGGCGCCCGGTCAGACGGTGCTGCTGGGCGGCCTGCTCCAGAACTCGTTCACGAGCTCGGAGCAGCGCGTCCCCGTGCTCGGCGCCATCCCCCTGCTCGGCGATCTCTTCGGTCGCACGATCGAGGAGGACGAGAGCGGCGAGCTGATCCTCGTCGTCAGCGCCGAGGTCCTCGACTAGGCGCACGTCCGTACTCCCACCGCCGAACGGGCGGGCCTTCGGGCCCGCCCGTTTCTTCGTGCCTCTTCCCCATCCACCCCGGCGCCGACACCGCTGAGGTTCGCGCCGCGGCGGCGCCCGACTCCGGTCGACACGCGTGCAGGGCCGGGCCGCGAGCCTGCCGGGGTCGGGTGATACCCTTGGGGAATGCTCAGGTACCTTTCGGCCGGCGAATCGCACGGCCCCGCCCTCACCGTCTTGCTCGACGGCGTCCCCGCCGGACTCGAGCTCGTCGCCTCCGACCACATCGACCCCTGGCTGCTTCGGCGCCAGGGCGGCTACGGCCGCGGCCGGCGCCAGCTGATCGAGAGCGATCGCGCCCGTCTGCTCGCCGGCGTGCGCGCCGGTCGCACCACCGGCGCGCCCCTCTCGATGCAGATCCAGAACCGCGACTGGGAGAACTGGGAGGAGGTGATGGCCCCGGAGCCCGGCAACGAACCCCGCGCCCGCGCCCTCACCGAAGCCCGCCCCGGCCACGTCGACCTCGTCGGCGGCATCAAGTACGGCCACAAGGACCTGCGCGACGTGCTCGAGCGCGCCTCGGCCCGCGAGACCGCCAGCCGCGTGGCGGCCGGCGCCGTCGCGCTGCGCATCCTGGCGGTCGCCGGCGTCGAGGGCTGCGCCCGCGTCGTCAACCTCGGGGGCATCCCCTGCGACGGCGGCATGCATTGGGACCGCCTCGACGACCTCGACGCCAGCCCCATCCGCAGCTTCGACGGCGCGGCCGAGGACGCCATCGTGGACCGGATCGACCGCGCCAAGGAGGACGGCGACACGCTCGGGGGCATCATCGAGGCCCGCTTCCGCGGCGTCCCCGTCGGACTCGGCAGCCACACGCAGTGGGACCGGAAGCTCGACGGCCGCCTCGCGCAGGCGGCGATGAGCATCCAGGCGATGAAGGGCGTCGAGATCGGCGACGGCTGGCAGAACGCGGTGCGCCCCGGCAGCGACGTGCACGACGCCATCCATCGCGACGGCGACCGCTTCGCGCGCGCCACGAACCGCGCCGGAGGGCTCGAAGCCGGCATCACCACCGGCGAGGACCTCGTCGTGCGGGCCGCGATGAAGCCGATCGCCACGTTGATGAAGCCGCTGAAGACCGTCGACGTCGTGACCAAGGAGGCGGTGGACGCCTCGCGCGAGCGGTCGGACACGACCGCGGTCCCCGCGGCGTCGATCGTCCTGCTCGCCATGACCGCGCTCGTGCTCGCCGACGCCCTGCTCGAGAAGTTCGGCTCCGACACCGTTCGCGAACTCGAGGAGCGCGTCGACGCGCACACTCGCTACGTCGCCTCCTACTGAGGGGCCGGCGCCGCCCATGGACGACCCGACGCTTCACGCGCGTGACCTCGACGGGGAGGGGCCCGACCCGGACGACGGTGCGGCGTCCACCGCGGCCGACGTGCCGGCGACGAACGACGTCGGCGCGGAGGGCAGCGACCCCGACCGTCCGTCGGACCGCGCTCCGAGCGACGGGCAGCGACGCTTCGTCGTCGATCGCCCGGTCACCTGGGTGGCGCTGACGGGCTTCATGGGCACCGGGAAGAGCCGGATCGGGTGGGAGCTGTCGCGCTCGCTGGCGCTGACCTTCATCGACACCGACCGCGTGATCGAACGCGTCTCGTGCATGCGGATCACCGACATCTTCGAGGTCTACGGCGAAGAGGTGTTCCGCGAGTACGAAACCGAGATCGTGCGCCGCTGCCTCAACCTCGACGACGTCGTGGTGTCGACGGGCGGCGGCACGGTGGTGCGCGACGTCAACCGGCAGCTGCTCAAGAGCCGCGGGCCCGTCGTCGGCCTGCACGCGTCGCCCGAGACGATCTACAAGCGCACGCGCCGGCACAAGCGGCCGCTGCTCGAGGTCGGCGATCCGACCGAGCGCATCCGCCGGCTGCTCGCCGAGCGCGAGGATGCCTACCGCGACGCGGCGACGTTCCGCGTGTCCACCGACGAGCGCGACTCGACCGACGTCGTCGCCGAGATCGAGGAGAAGCTGACCGCATGGCGCGCCGAGCACCCCGACGACTGACGGTTCGACCGGGCGCGGGGGCCGCGGCGCCCTACGACCTGATCGTACGGCCGGGAGCCCTCGAGGCGCTCGCCGGGATCGCGGCCGACGTCGCTGCGTCCGGGGTGGCCGTGATCGCCGACGCCCGCGTCGCCGAGCTCCACGGCGACCGCCTGCGTCGCGCCCTTCCGGACGGCGGCCGCGTCGAGTTCTACCTCGTACCTCCGGGCGAGGCGAGCAAGACTCCCGAGACCGTCGTCGACCTGACGCGGCGGTTGGTCCGCGCCGGCTTCGATCGCCGCGCCCTCGTGGTGGCCTTCGGCGGCGGCGTCGTCGGCGACCTCGCCGGCTTCGTGGCCGCCAGTTTCCTGCGGGGCGTGCCCTTCGTCAACGCCCCCACCAGCCACCTTGCGATGGTCGACGCCAGCATCGGCGGCAAGACCGGCGTCAACCTGCCCGAGGGCAAGAACCTGATGGGGGCCTTCTGGCAACCGCATGCGGTGCTCGCCGACGTCGACACGCTGAGGACGCTGCCCCGGCGGATCTTCCGCCAGGGCGCCGTCGAGACGATCAAGCACGGGCTGTTGGCGGACGCGAGCCTGCTCGACCTGCTCGACGAGCCCGGCTTCGCTCCCGAGGGGCCGGCCGACGTGCTGGCGGAGGCCGTGCTGCGCTCGGCGGCGGTGAAGGCGCGCATCGTCGAGGCCGACACCTTGGAGCGCGGCGTCCGTGCCCACCTCAACCTCGGACACACGCTCGCCCACGCGCTCGAGAAGGCCAGCGACCACGGCCTCGCCCACGGCGACGCCGTCGCCTACGGCCTTCTCTTCGCCGCGCACCTCAGCGAAGCGCGCGGCGCCCGCGGCGTGGTCGACCCCGCCCGGCGTCTGCTGACGTGGCTGGAACCGAACCCGCTGCCCCCCGCCGACCTCGACGAGCTCGACCCCTACCTCGCCCGCGACAAGAAGGCCGAGCACGGCCGCCGGCGCTGGGTGCTGCTCGAAGCCCCGCAACGCCCGCTGCTCGTCGACGACGTAGCCGCGGCGGAGCTGCGCGACGCCTGGACCGCGCTCCACCGCGACGTGGCCGCCCTTGCGAAGGAGACCCGATGAACGACGTGCTCGTGCTGAACGGACCGAACCTCGACCGTCTGGGGCGCCGCGAGCCCGACGTCTACGGGTCGACGACGCTCGCAGACCTCGAGGCGTCCTGTGCCGCCTGGGGCGACGCCCTGGGCCTGAGGGTGCGCTGCGCGCAGTCGAACCACGAGGGCGAGCTCATCGAGCAGCTGCACGCGGCCTCCGACGGCGGCGCGCTCGGGGTCGTGTTCAATCCCGGCGGGTACACGCACACGTCGGTCGCCCTCCGCGACGCCGTGGCCGCGATCGACGTGCCCGTGATCGAAGTGCACATCTCGAACGTCCACGCCCGCGAGAGCTTCCGGCATCGCAGCCTGATCGCCGGAGCGGCGCTGGGCACGATCGCCGGGCTGGGGGTCGACGGCTACCGGCTGGCGCTCGAGGCGCTCGCGCGGCGGGCCGAACGCGCCCACGCCAGTACGGATCTCTAGGCTCAGCCCCGCAGGAACTCGCCGGGCTGCCCCTCAATCTCCGGAAGATCCTCGATCGAGGCC
>CBDUCW010000033.1:0-12962 GCA_965365745.1 uncultured Trueperaceae bacterium | reverse complement strand
CCCGCGGTGGCGCTTCGGGCGGCGCTTCGTGCTGATGCAGCACGGCGACGGCCCACCGCAGAAGGCGGGCTACGCGGTGCCCGACGGCTGGGCCGCCTACGCGATCGACGGAGCGCTGTTCGTCAAGCGCTTCGCGTTCGACCCCGAAGCTCGCTACCCCGACGCCGGGTCGTCGGTGGAGACGTACACCGACGCCTCCTTCCTCGAACTCGAGACCCTCGGCCCGCTCTCGACGCTCGCGCCCGGCGCGACGGTCGAGCACGTCGAGACGTGGGAGCTCCACGAGGACGTTCCGGTCCCCCGCAGCGACGACGACGTCACGCGCGACGTGCTGCCGCGCATCGGGTGACGTCGGGCGACGACGCGGCCGCGACCGGCGCGGTCGGCGCCCACCCGATCGAGCGCATCGTGGCCTTCCCGCTCGGCCGGGTGCACGTCGCGGTCGACCGACGCGGCCTCGCGCTCGGGGCCCGGGGCGGGTTCGACGCGCGCTGGGCGAGCGGCGACGCACCGCCCGATCCCCGCGACGCTTCGGCGCTCCCGGAGCGCGACCGCGAGGCGTTCCGGCTCGAGGTTCGGGCGCACCTCCGCGCCGTCGCCCGCCTCGAGACCGGGCGGAGTCCGACCCGGCCGAGCCTCAACCTCGCGGCGCATCAACTCGTCGACGACGTCGAGGGGTGGACGCGCCTCAACGCCGCCGCGCGCTAGACGCCCTGGGCCGGTCGCGGACGCGCCGACGACCGCATGCGCGGCCGTCGGCCGCATCGTCGACCGGGCATCGTCGCGTGATCCTTGGAACGCGTGACGCCGGACCGTTCGGACGCAACGCGTCGCGTTCGTTGACCGAACGGACGCATTTCCCGTATCCTGGGCCACGTTCGTGGACGCGATGCGCACCGCGTGCGCGTTTTGCCGCTCGGTGCGTTCGGTCTCCCTACTCCGCAGCACCCCCTCCGCCAACTCATCCGCCACGCCACGCGACGCCGTACGCCCCCGTCCGGAAGGACGCCCTGTGCGCAGCGACCCGCAGCTCGACGCGGTCGACGAGCAGATCGTCGATCTGCTTCGTCGTGACGGGCGGATGCCCTACCGCGAGATTGCCCGCCGCCTCGAGGTCTCGGAGTCGATGGTGCGCAAGCGCGTGGCCAAGCTGCAGGGCTCGGGGCGGCTTCGGATCGTCGCGGTCAGCGACCCG
This sequence comes from uncultured Trueperaceae bacterium, assembly GCA_965365745.1. GTDB lineage: Bacteria > Deinococcota > Deinococci > Deinococcales > Trueperaceae > CBDUCW01. The sequence goes on along the minus strand of CBDUCW010000033.1, from coordinate 11,767 downwards.
CTCGAGCGGAGCGAGGCCGTGCTGGCCACCACCGTCGCGTCGGTCTCCCCCCATGCGGTCGACCGCGTCACCGATGCGCTCGCCCGTTCGCCCTCGGTTCGGTACGTCGCGGTCGGCATCGGCCGCCACAACGTGGTGGTGGAGTCGATCCACGAGGACACCGCCGACCTTCACGCCTTCCTTCAGCGGGAACTCGGATTGGAGGCCATCAGCAGCAGCGAGACCATTCAGATCGTCGACATCAAGAAGCGCGCGTGGGACGACCCGACGTCGTCCTCGTCCACGTAGCGACGCAGCTCGCGTCGCGCTCCGTTCCCTCGGGAGTTGATTGCATGACCACGTTCACCCTTTCCGCCCGACGCGGCCTCCAGCTCGTCGTCGCGGCCCTCGCCATCGTCCTAGCCGGTGCCTTCACGCTCGGGCTCGCCCAATCCTCGGGCGGCACCCTGACGGCGGCGTGGGCGAATCCGGTCGGACTCGATCCGCACAAGACCAGCGCCTACTACAGCTACCAGACGCTGCAGCAGGTGCTCGAGACGCTCGTCGATTTCGACGACGACCAGAACCTCGTCCCGCGCTTGGCCGAGTCGTGGAGCGTCAGCGACGACGGTCTCGTGTGGACCTTCAACCTGCGCGACGACGTCAAGTTCAGCAACGGCCGCGACTTCACGGCCGCGGACGTCAAGTACACGTACGACCGCATGCTCGATCCCGAGACGGCCAGCGGCAACGCCTGGCGCCTCGGTGCGGTCCAGTCGATCGACGTCGTGGACGACTACACCGTGACGTTCACGCTCGGCTCCCCCAACACCGGCTTCCTCGGCAAGCTCGCCAGCGGCTCCCCGGTCGGCATCATCGCCCGCGAAGCGGTCGAAGACGGCACGATCGACACGGCGCCCGTCGGCACCGGCCCGTTCGTGATCGCCGACTACCAGCCCGGCACGCTCGTGCTCCTCGAGCGCAACGAGTACTACTGGGGCACGGACGAGAGCGGGACGCAGCTCCCCTACCTCGACACGGTCGAACTCCGGATCATTCCGGATGACAGCGTCAAGCGCAGCGCCCTCGTCAGCGGCGACGTCGACTGGTCGATCAGCGTTCCCCCGCAGTCGCTCGGCGAACTCGAAGCCCGCGACGACGTCGTCGTCGACCGCAGCGCCGCACCCGCCTACTGGTACATCGGCGTCAACACCGAGCGCGAACCGCTCGATGACGTCCGCGTGCGCCAAGCGATCAGCTACGCGCTCGACCGCGGTCAGGTCACCGAGGCGGCCACGTTCGGGACCGGCGTCCCGACGCAGGATCCGATCCCGTCGGTGAGCGCCTGGGCCTTCGACTACGCGCCGTACGAGCAGGATCTCGACAAGGCGCGCGAACTGCTCGAAGCGGCCGGCGTCGGCAACGGCTTCGAGATGCAGATCATGCCGACCACCGAGTACGAAGAGTCGATCCGCGCCGCGCAGGTCATCCAGGCGCAGCTCGCTCCGCTCGGCATCCGCGCCACGCTCGACACGCGCGAATGGGCCGACTGGCTCGACACGCAGGGCCAGGGCAACTACGACACGTTCGTGTGCAGCTGGAACGTCCTGCTCGACCCGGATGACTTCTTCTACGCGCAGCACAAGACCGGCGAGGTCTTCAACTTCACCGGCTACTCGAACCCCACCGTCGACGAGCTCCTCGAAGAGGGCCGTATGGCGGAGGACTTCGACACGCGCTACGAGATCTACCGCGAGGTCAACCAGGAGATCGTCGACGACGCCGTCTACATCTACCTGTACAACCCCGGCAACATCCAGGCGTACCGGTCGAACGTCAACGGCTACACCGCCCGCGGCGATCAGACGATCCGCTTCGTCGACACCTGGCTCGACTGAGCCCTCTCCCGGGCGGACCCGATCGGGTCCGCCCGGCCCTTCTCTTGCTGTGACCCTCTCTCCTCCGCTCGCGCGCGGCCCCTCCCTGCGTATCCCCGCCGCGCCGTTCGCTTCGAACGGAGCCTCGCGAGCACCCCAGCGAAGGATCCCTTCATGAGCATCCGCTATCTCCTTCAGCGTCTCGGGACGCTGCTCCTCGTCCTCTTCGGCGTTTCGGTCGTCGCGTTCTCGATCCAGCCGCTCATCCCCGGCAGCCCGGCGCGCGTGCGCCTGGGCGTCCAGGCGACCCCCGAGAACGTGGCCCGCGTCGAGGAGCAGATGGGGCTCAACCGCCCCCTCGTCGTGCAGTACGTCGATTGGGTCGGCGACATCGTGCTGCGGGGCGACTTCGGCGAAAGCCTCATCACCCGCACCTCGATCACCGACGAAATCGCCCGCCGCCTGCCCGCCACGCTCGCCCTCGCCGGCGTCGCGCTGTTGATCGGGCTGCTCATCGCGCTCCCGCTCGGCATCACGTCGGCGCTACGCCCCGGAGGGAAACGGGACCTGACGGCCTCGATCGTCTCCCAGGTCGGCGTGTCGGTGCCCGACTTCTGGATGGGGATCCTGCTGATCCTCGTCTTCGCCGAGACCCTGGGGTGGTTGCCCTCGTCGGGCTACGAACCGATCACCGAAGGCTTCTTCGCGTGGCTCTCGCACGTGATCCTGCCCGCGCTCACCGCCGGGTTGATCAGCGGTTCGATCATGACGCGCTTCGTGCGAGGCGCGATGCTCGAGGTGTTGGGCATGGATTACGTGCGCACCGCGCGCGCCAAGGGCGTCGCGCCCCGCATCGTGCTCACCAAGCACGTGCTGCGCAACGCGGCCATCAGCATCGTGACGATCGTCGGGCTGCAGATGGCGACGTTGCTCTCGTCGGTGGTGGTCGTCGAGATCATCTTCGCGTGGCCGGGGCTGGGCTCGTTGGCCCTCACGTCGACGCTGCAGCGCGACTATCCGGTGCTGCAGGCGGCCGTGCTGATGGCGGCCGTGGCGTTCACGGTGATCAACCTGCTCACCGACCTGTCGTACACGCTCCTCGATCCGAGCGTGGAGTACGCGTGAGGGGCGACCGATGAGCGACGCCGCCCTCTCCCCCACCACGGCCAAGCAGACGATCGCCGAGGGGCGCCACCCGGTCGCCGACTTCCTGCGTCGGTTCGTGCGGCACCGCCTCGCGATGGTCGGCTTCGTCATCGTCCTCCTGCTCGTCGTGGTCGGCATCTTCGGCCGCATGCTCGCGCCCTACGACCCGCTCGGCATGGACTTCGGCGCCCTCTTCGCATCGCCGAGCTGGGCCCACCCCTTCGGCACCGACGAGTTCGGACGCGACATCTTCTCGCGCGTGCTCTACGGCGCTCGCATCTCGCTCCAGGTCGCCTTCATCGCCGTCGGCATCAGCGGAACCGCCGGCGTTCTGCTCGGCCTGCTCGCCGGGTACCTCGGGGGCTGGATCGACGAGCTCGTCATGCGCTTCATGGACGTGCTGTTCGCCTTCCCGGCCGTGCTGCTCGCGATCACGATCATGGCGATCCTCGGCCGTGGCGTCGGCAACGCCATGGTGGCGATCGCCATCGTCTACGTGCCGATCTTCGCGCGGGTGACGCGGGGCGCCGTGATCAGCGTGCGAGGCCGCGAATTCGTCACGGCCGCCCGCGCGCTCGGCAAGGGGCAGATCGGGATCATGCTTCGCCACGTGCTCCCGAACGCCCTCGGGCCGATCATCGTGCAGACCTCGTTGAGCCTCGCCTTCGCGATCCTGGCGGAAGCCGCCCTCTCGTTCTTCGGGCTCGGCACGCAGCCGCCGGATCCGAGCTGGGGTCGCATGCTGTCCGAGGGGCGCAGCTTCCTCCGGCAGGCCCCGTGGATGGGCATCTTCCCGGGCATCGCGATCATGATCTCGGTCATGGGGTTCAACTTCCTCGGCGACGGCCTGCGCGACCTGCTCGATCCGCGCTCCAAGCGGTGATGGCGCGCGATCCGGGCCGGCCGCGTGGCCGGCCGCGCCCGCCGCTCGACGGGGTGTCGGAGCAAACGGCCGCGACCTCTCGGGAGCCGGCGCGCTGACCTCGGACCGCCCCACCGTCCGGCGCGGCCGGAGCCCGGCATCCGCGCGCGTCGCAGGGCCGCCGATCGCGCGGCAGGCGCTCGCCGTCGCGCTGCTCTCGGCCGGAGGGTTGGCCGTCGAGCTGTCGCTCGCCCGGTTGCTCTCGGCGCTGTACTTCCAACCGCTGGTGTACCTGCTGCTCTCGGTCGCGGTGCTCGGACTGGGCCTTGGAGCGGCGCTCGTCGCGGCGATTCCTGCTCTGCGCCGCGTCGACCGCGCCGTCGGCTGGGCCGCCTTCGCCGGCGTCGCCGCGACGCTGCTGGCGCCCGCCGCCCTGGCGCTCGCGCATGGCGTTCCCGGCCGTGGCGGCAGCCTGGCCACCGTGCCCACGATTTTGACGCTGGCGCTCGCCCTGCTCCCGTACGTGGGCATCGGCGCATCGCTCGCCAGCGTGTTCGCAGCCCGACCGGCCGCCAGCCCCGGGCTGTACGCCGCCGACCTGATCGCGGCCGGCGCCGCCGCCGCTCTGTCGGTGCCGCTGCTCGCCGGTCCCGGCGCGGTCGCCGGGCTTCTCTTCGCCGGGCTGGCGCTCGCCCTCGCCGCGCCGCTGCTCGCCCCTACGGCATCGACGATCCGCGGACGAAGCCTCGCCTGGGCAGCGCCGGTCGTCGCGGCCATGGCGGTCGCCGTCCATGCGGCCGCTGGCGTGCCGTCGCTCGACTACGCCCGGCTCGCCACGCCCAAGCCGATCGTGGGAACGCTCACTGGCGGCGCCTCGATCGAGACCTCGCGGTGGGGCGCCCTGGCGCGGGCCGACCTCGTGGTGGATCGTGGGCTCGGAACGCAGACCCTCTACCTGGACGGCGCGGCCGGCTCGTTGGTGCCCGATCCGAACCGGCGCGACCGCTGGGGGCTCGACATCGGGGCCCTTCCGTATGCCGTCGCCGATCGCTTTGGAGCGTCTGCGGAGCGGGCGTTTCTGATCGGACCCGGGGGCGGACTCGACGTCGCCCTGGCGCGCGCGGCCGGCGTCGATGACATCGTGGCCGCCGAGCTGAGCCGCGCGGGCATCGCGCTGGTGCGCGCCACGGCCGAGGGAGCCGTCTGGTACGACGCCGACGACGTTCGGCTGCTCGTCGACGAGGGGCGCAGCGCCCTGCGCCGCGAGGCGGAACCCTTCGACGTGATCGCCCTCTCGCACGTGGTTACGCAGGCCGCCGAGGTCCGGCAGTTCGCCCTCACCGAGAACGGGCTCTACACCGTAGAAGCCTTCGGCGAGTACCTGAGCGCGCTCACGTCGAGCGGCGCCCTGTCGGTCAAGCTCTACGACGAGTTGACGCTCACGCGGGCCCTCGCCACCGCCCTCACGGCGCTCGTGGCCGAGGAGATCGCAGCGGACCCAGCCGCGGCGACCCGCCACGTGTTCGCCGCGCTCGACCGGCGCAGCGACCCGCCGGCTCCGCTGCTGCTCGTCCGGAACACCCCCTTCGACCTCGACGGCGCCGTCGCGGCCGCGCGCACGGCCGAAGCGCTCGGCTTCGGGCTGCTGGCGGTCCCGGGCCTGCTCGAGCCCCCCGCGCTCGCGAGCATCGCGGCGGGCCGCGCCGGCGTCGACGCACTCGACGCCGACCCCACGACCGACATCTCCCCCACGCGCGACGATCGTCCGTTCTTCTTCCGCTTCGATCCCGGGCTGCCGCGGCAAGTGCGTCCGCTGGCCGTCGGCGGGGCGGCGATCCTGGCGCTCGCGGTGGCGCTGTGGTTGCTCTCGGTCGTGCGCGCGGCGCCGTCGGTTCGGACCGAACGCGCGGCACGCCCGCTGGTCTTCGCCGGTCTCGGCGCGGGATTCCTGCTGATCGAGAGCTGGCTCCTCCAAGTGACCGGGCTCGTGTTGGGATCGCCGAGCCTCACGCTGGCCCTGGTCGTCGGCGCGCTGCTCGTGTCCAGCGGGCTGGGCAGCGCGCTGGCCGGACGACGCCCGCCCTCCCCGGGCGGAGGCTGGCCGCGCGTCGCACGCGCCGCGCTGTTCGTGACGATCGTCGCCGGGATCCTCGTCCTCGCCTGGCCCCTCGTCGCCGATCAGCTCCGCACCGCGCCTCGGCTCGTGCGCGCCGGCGTCGTGGCCGCGCTGCTGCTGCCGCTCGGCCTCGCCGCGGGCATGCCCTTTCCGACGGCGCTCGCGGCGCTCGGGAGCGCGCGACGGGGCGTGGAGCGCTCGGTCGCGACGGCGTGGGCCGTGAACGGCATCTTCTCGGTCCTCGGCGGGCTCGGCGCGACGATCCTCGCTCTGCGCGTCGGCTTCCCCGCGGTGGCGGCGGCCGGGATCGCCTGCTACGTGGCGGTCGCGGCAGCGGCCGCGTGGACGGGCGCGGCCTCGAGGACACGAAGCCGGGGCGGGCCGGACTAGCCGATGCGCTGCGATCGGCCGGTCCGGGCGCGGGCGTGGCCTGCGCGCCGCAACGACGCCGCTAGAACAGTGGCGTCGCCCACGCCACCACCGTCACCACGAGGTGCGCGCCTGCGTGGGCCACCATGGCGGCTTCGAGCGAGTGCCGGACGTACAGCCACCCGAACACGAGGGCCGCAACCCCGTTGAGCACCAGCGCTCGCGTCACCCAGACCGCATCGAGTTCCACCAGCAACGACGTCGCCGGCAGATGCCCGAGCCCGAACAACAGCGCCACGACGGCGACCGCGACGGCGGCCGCCCACGGCGCCACGGATCCGCCGCGACGCAGAATCGCTCGCCACAGGAGCCATGCCACGCCCGAAACGAGCGCGAAGCGCATCAGCAACTCTTCGGTTATGCCGCCGTAGAGGAAGCCCTGCAGCGTGACCTCGAGGGTGCGGGGAGCCTCGGCCCAGACGGCTCGAAGATCGTCGCCGAGCACACTCAGGAACACGAGTTCGCCACCGATCAGGGCCGCGGCCGCCAGCACGCCACCGACGACGGCGGCCGCTGCCTCGGGTCGCCAGGGCCGCTGAACCTCGCCGCGGAAGGCACGCTGGACGCGCGACACGAAGCCGACGCGCGGCGCCGCGAGCACCCCGAGGCCTGCCGCCAACAGCGTGAAGACGGCGGCCTGGAGCAGGCTGATCGCGATCAGGGCGGGAACGGGGAGCGGCGACTCGGCCTCCGGCAACGAGCGGATCACGTCGGCCGCGTACGGAGCGATCGACGCGACGCCGAGCCAGCCTGCGGACGTGAGGACGGCCCAAGCCCTCAAATCAGCGCGCCGTGTCGGTGCGCGCGGCGCAGACGGCTTCGGCGGGGCCTGTACGGGCGACGTGGTTTGGGTCGGGGCGTCCATGACGGGGGAGCGTACCCGACGGCCCGCCCCGGTGGAACCCTCCAACGACGGAGCCTCGTGCGCCGCACGCCGGCCGCGGGCGCGACGCGTACGCCCCGCCACCAGGACGCCGCGGCGTGGATGACGACCGCGCACGGCGTGTCCGCGCGATCGCCCCTCTGCGGGGCTCGCTAGGCGCGCTTGGCGAGGTCGACCTCGCCGTTTCGCGCCAGGCTCGCGTCCACCGCCAGCGACAGCGCGACCGCCGCGCGCCCGTCGCGCCCGCCGGCGGCGACCTCGCCCGTCCCACGGATCGCCGCGAGGAACGCCCGAGTCTGCCGCGGCACGTCGTGGGCGTGCCCGGTCTTCGTGGGAACGTCGATGCGCTCGGCGAGCGCCGCATCGCGAAGGTCGCCACGGTGCAGGGCGAGCGACACGCGCGGTTCGGGATCGGTGTCCAGATCGCCCTCCCAGCGGGCCCGCACGGCGCCGTCCTCGCCCACGAGGTCGAGCGCCACGCGGTGGCCCCAGCCCGCGATGCTCCGCGTCACGCTCGCGAGGGCTCCGCCGGGCCAGGCCAGCTGCACGTCGAGGTTCTCGTGGAGGGCCGCGCGCCCGCGACGACTGACCGCCCGGGCTCGGAGCCGGGCCGGCTCCCCGTGGTGCCCCTCGAAGTACCAGCGCGCAAGGTCGAGGTAGTGGATCGGTTCCTCGAGCACCGACGAGCCCAGCTTGGCCGGATCGCTCTTCCACCCCCCCGAGCCGCCGCGGTAGGGCCGGCGGAAGAGCCGCAGATCGAGGTGCAGCGGGGCTCCGATGGCGCCCTCGTCGATGATCTCCCGGATGCGTTCGAAGAGCGTGAAGACCCGCATCTCCTGGCCCACCGCGAGCACGCGGCCGTTCCGCTCGGCCGCGTCCAGCAAGGCGTCGCAGCCCTCGAGCGTGATCGCCATCGGCTTCTCGACGAGCACGTGGCAGCCGGCCTCGAGGGCGGCGACCCCGTGATCGGCGTGGAGGTAGTTCGGACTGGCGACGATCACGGCGTCGAGGTCCTGGTCGAGCATCGCGTCGACGTCTGCGAACGCGGCCACGGCCCACGCCTCGCGCACGCGCTCCGCCGACGCTTCGCTCGACACGGCCACCGCGGCGAGCTGCACGGCGTCGCCCTCGGCCGCCACCGAGCGAAGGGCATCGCGGTGCACGCCCGCCCAGCGTCCGGCGCCCACCAGCCCCACGCGGAGGAGCCGCCCGCTCACGGCGTCACCTCGTCGATCGCGCCGTTGCCGCGATCGGCCGCCATGCCGGCGGAGCGCCGCGCGGCGTCCGCGGCGGGGTCGCGTTCACGCTCCGACGCCGAGGCCGACGGCGTCGAGGCGGCGCCAATCGGAACGGCACGGCCCTCGGCGGCCGCCGTCAGGGCCGCGAGCGACGCCTCGAGGGCAGCGATCCCCTCGTCCAGCGTCGCGAGCGGATCGGCCGGCCCGCCCCGCAGCCAGGCCGCGGCGTGGGCGATCTCGGCATCCCAGGCGTCGACGCCCGGGCTGGTCCAGGTTTCGGGCTCGGCGGACGCGTGCAGCGACACGAGGTCCGGCCAGTCGCAGGCGACCAGCCCGTCGGGTCCGACGTAGCTGTGGCGCTCGTCGTGCGGTACGCCGGCGGGGAGCCCCCACGACACCTGCACGTGCCCCTCGCCCCCGTCGGGGTAGTCGAGCAGCAGGCTCGCCGTGTCGACGGCGTGGTTCTCGACCGGGGCCAGCTCGTCCTTGAGCTCCCCGAAGGTGTAGGCCCGGGCGCGGACCCGCTCGGGCGGTCCGCCGAACAGCGTCGCCCACTGGTCGAAGATCATCTTCCTCAGTGCCTTCGTCGGCGTGGGGTGGCAGCACATGTCGATGATCGGACCGCCGTTTCCGAGCGCGTCGTGCATGAGGAGCTTGGGGCGGATGCCGGCGGTCAGCGTCGCCTGCGCGAGGAGGGGGCGCCCGATGCGAGCCACCGCCCGCTCGAGCGCGGCCTGGGCGGGATCGAAGCGGCGCATGAAGCCGAAGCGCACCGCGCCGCGGCTCGCGTCGGCCGCGCGCCGGATGCGCTCGGCGTCGTCCAGGGTCAGCGCCACGGGCTTCTCGCAGAGCACGCGCAGGTCGCGCTCGAGCGCAGCCACCGTCACCGCGGCATGCAGCGACGTCGGCGTGCAGACGCTCACCACGTCGACGTCGGGCCGCGCCAGCGCCGACGCGAGGTCCGCCTCGGCGTCGGCGCCGTGGGCCGCGGCCAAGCCCGCCGCACGAGCTCGATCGGGGTCGACGATGGCGCGCACCGCGACGCCGGCCTTGCTCCAGGCGCGTGCGTGCCGCCCGCCCATGTCGCCGGCGCCCACGACGATCGCGCCGAGCTCGCGACTCACACCCATCGGGCGGCGTCCATCTCCTTTGCCGTCTGCATCTCCAGCATGTGCGACACCGTACCCAGATCCGGAATAGCGTCGCGCCCCTCCCCGGTGCAGCTCACCGCGGCGGCCACGCTCGCGACGAGCGCGCAGCGGACCGCATCCCAGCCGGACGCGACGCCGAAGGCCCATGCGCCGTGGAACACGTCGCCGGCGCCGGTGCTGTCGACCACGTCGACCGGAAGCGCCGGCACGTGCCGCAGCCCGAGGCCGGGCGCATCGAACAAGAAGCCCTCGGGCCCCAGCGTGATGCCGACGAGTTGCTCGGGTCGACTGCGGAGCGCCGCCAGCGCTTCCTCCGGCTCTTCGGCGATCTCCTGCGCGCACTCGGCGGACACCAACAGGTGGTCGACGTCGGCCGCATGCTCGAGATCGCGCGCGTGGCCGACGTCGGCGACGGTCGGCACGCCGGCCGCGCGCGCCGCGGCGACGGCCGCTCCGCACACCCGGGGGTAGCGCACGTCGACGTGCACCGCGTCGTACGACGCGGCCGCCGCCACGGGGAAGGCCTCGGGGTCGTCGGCGAGCCCGGTCCCCCGGTACGGGAAGATCCAGCGCTCGCCCGTCGGATCGACGAGGATGGCGCTCACCACCGTGCGGGCACCGGGCACGGTTCGCAGGGAGGCGGTGCCGACGCCGAAGCGCTCGAGGTCGTCGCGGGCCGCGGCGCCGGCCGCATCGTCGCCGTGGATCGCCCACAGGTCGACGGTCGCGCCCATGCGGGCGGCGGCCACCGCGGCCGTCGCCGCCGGTCCGCCGCCGCGCATGGCGTAGCTCTTCGCATGGGTGCGCGACGCGCTCGGGGGGAAGCGCTCGACGCGCCACACGTGGTCGACGCACGACAGCCCGACCGCAAGCACGCGCGGCGGCGTTCGCGATCCGGGTCCCGACGGCGTCATCGCCGGGCCCGGAGCACGTTGCTTTCCGACCGTGGGGCGCGCCCGACCGGCTCGGCCCCCAACCAGCCGGCCAGATCGGCCACCGCGCCCGCGTGATCGCCGGGGGCGAAGGCGACGTGGTGGGGCGCGCGGGCGTGCAGCAGCGAGGCGACCGCCTCGCGGGCGCCGATGGGCGCTCCGCTCCAGCGCAGCTCGGCCAGCCAGCCGCGCACGCCGTCGAAGCCGCGGTGGGCCCCACGGCCGGGCTCGAGGATGGTTCCCGCGAGCTCGAGCGTCGAGGCGCCCCCGTCGAGCAGCCGCAGGCCCGTCGCTGCCCCGGGCCGGAGGTCCATGTCGCGCACGACGCCGCGATCGTCGCGGTTGAAGTGCCGGGTGAGCCGCGGCGTCGGGTCCCCCGCCGCCCAGGCGGCCGGGGCGTTCCCGCAGTGCCACAGGAGCAGCGCGTCGCGCGTCGCGTCGAGATCCGAGACGTCCATCAGGATCGACGGCGCCTGCGCCACCCCTTGCAGCGCGAGCATCGACAGCGCGCCGAGCACGTCGCCCTCGCAGGCGGCCGGCGCGCCGCGTCCCGCCAGATCGCCCATCCCCGCGCAGGCGACGGCGCCGCAGCGTTCGGGGACCTCGGGCCAGCAGCGCACGGCCAGCGCGTCGGCGCCCACCTCGTCGGCGAGCGCGACCAGGCCCGCCTCGATGCGCGCGGCGCGCTGCAAGGCCTCATCGTCGACGTCGACGCGCGATCCGTCGACCATGCGCGCCCGGGCGGCGTCGACGGCCTCGGCCCCGGCGCCCTCGATCCGTTCGAACAGCGCGGCGAGGGGGCGGTCGACCACGCGAACGCCGAGCGACGCGAGGTGTGTGGGCAGCTCGCGAATCCCGTAGAAGCCGGGCGCCGTGCCCCCGATCTGCAGCACGGTCGCCCCTTCGAGGGCGCGGACGCCGCGGAGGGCGGCGACGGCCTCCCCGAAGCGGGCTGCGAAGCTGGCGTCGTCGGCCTGCCCGTAGAACCAGCCGACCGGCCGGTCGGGGGCTCCGATCTCGGGGGCGTCGACGAGCGACGCGCTCATCAGCAGCCCGCACAGCGAGTTCAGGGGCAAGGGTCCGGCGCCCGCATCCGGCGCGGTGCGCGTCGTCGTCGAGGCGCGGAGGTTTGCGGGCAACCGGTCGCCGCCGTC
>CBDUCW010000032.1:0-13244 GCA_965365745.1 uncultured Trueperaceae bacterium | reverse complement strand
CACCCGCTCGCCGGCAAGCCGGCGCCGGCGTCGTTGCTCGCCAACGTGCCGCGCCTGGTCGCGGCCTACTACACCGATCGACCCGACCCGTCGTCGCCCGGCCAGCGCGTTTCCTTCGGCACCTCGGGGCACCGCGGCTCGAGCGCGAGCACCAGCTTCAACGACGCGCACATCGCCGCGGTGTCGCAGGCGGTCACCGAGTACCGCGAGCGCCAGGGGATCGACGGTCCGCTGTTCCTGGGCATGGACACCCACGCGCTCTCCGAGGCGGCGATGCGGACGGCGGTCGAGGTCCTCGCCGCGAACGGCGTGCACGTCGTGGTGCAGGCCGACGGGCTGCCCACGGCGACGCCGGTGATCTCCCACGCCATCCTCGCCCACAACCGCGGGCGCGGGGCCGACGACGCCGAGCGGGCCGACGGCATCGTCATCACCCCGTCGCACAACCCCCCGGAGGACGGCGGCTTCAAGTACAACCCGCCCCACGGCGGCCCCGCGGGCACCGACGCGACGGGCTGGATCCAGGATCGGGCGAACGCCCTGCTCGAGGCCGACCTCGAAGGCGTCGCCCGCCTCCCGTACCGGCGCGCGATGGCCGCCGGCACGACCGACGCCCGCGACCTGATCGCGCCGTACGTCCGCGACCTCGGCGCGGTGATCGACATGGACGCGATCGCCAACTCCGGACTCAAGCTCGGCGTCGACCCGATGGGCGGCGCCAGCCTGCCGCTGTGGGGACCGATCGCCGACGAATGGGGCCTCGACATCACCGTCGTCAACGACCGCCTCGATCCGTCCTTCGCCTTCATGACGGTCGACGGGGACGGCAAGATCCGCATGGACTGCTCGAGCCCGCACGCCATGGCGACGCTGATCGATCTCAAGGACCGGTTCGACATCGCCTTCGGGAACGATCCGGACGCGGATCGCCACGGCATCGTGACACGGGCCGGCGGCCTGATGAACCCCAACCACTACCTCAGCGTGGCGATCGAGTACCTCTTCACCCACCGCGACGGCTGGTCCGACGATGCGGCCATCGGCAAGACGCTCGTGTCGTCGTCGATGATCGACCGCGTCGCCGCCTCGCTCGGCCGCGATCTGCGCGAGGTTCCGGTCGGCTTCAAGTGGTTCGTCGACGGGTTGCTCTCGGGGACCTTCGGCTTCGGCGGCGAAGAGTCGGCGGGGGCCTCGTTCCTGCGCCGCGACGGCACGGTCTGGACCACCGACAAGGACGGCGTGATCCTCGATCTGCTCGCCGCCGAGATCACGGCCGTGACGGGCGACGATCCGGCCGACCGCTACGCCCAGCTCGAGGAGGCGCACGGCAGCCCGGTCTACCGCCGCACCGACGCTCCGGCCAACGCGGCGCAGAAGGCGGCGCTCAAGGACCTGTCGCCCGACAGCGTCTCGGCCGCGGAGCTGGCCGGCGAAGCGATCGTCGCCAAGCTGACCCGCGCCCCCGGCAACGACGCGCCGATCGGCGGACTCAAGGTGGTCACCGAGAGCGGCTGGTTCGCGGCGCGCCCGTCGGGAACCGAGGACATCTACAAGATCTACGCCGAGAGCTTCCGCGGCGAGGCGCACCTCGACGCGCTGCTCGACGAGGCCAAGGCGATCGTGCAGGACGCCTTCGAAGCGGCCGGCGTGTGAGCGACTCGCAGGACTCGGGTCGCGAGCACGCGTCGGACGCAGGATCGCAAGCGGCGTCGGGGCCGGGCGCCGGCGCCGAGGCGGATGCGGGGTCCGCACGGCGTGCGGGCATCCGCATCGTCGGCCCCGAGGAGGCGACCGGCGCGCTCGCCGAGCTCTACGCGACGATCGCGTCGCCGGACGGCACCATCGACAACATCATGCTGGTGCACGGACTCCGCCCCCACACGCTGCGCGGCCACATGGAGCTCTACAAGGCGGTGCTGCACCACCCGCGCAACGCGATCCCGCGGTGGTTCCTCGAGCTGCTCGGGGTCTATGCCAGCGCCCTCAACCGGTGCGACTACTGCGTCGATCACCACGCCGCCGGGCTCGCCCGGCTCGTCGGCCAGGAGCGCGCCGAGGCGCGTCGGGCGGCGGCCGAGGCGGACGACTTCGGCGATCTCGTGACCGACCGGGAGCGGGCGGGGCTCGCCTACGCCCGCACCCTGACGGTCGAGCCCGGGGCGATCGGGTCGGCGCACCTCGCCGCGCTCCGCGACGCCGGGTACGACGACGGCGAGATCCTCGAGATCGACCAGGTGGTGGCGTACTTCGCCTACGCGAACCGCACCGTGCTGGGCCTGACCGTGAGCACCGCCGGCGACGTCCTGGGCACGAGCCCTTCGGGCGAGGGCTGGGCCCACCGCTAGGGGTCGGACCCCCACGGCACCCGGGTGCGTCGGGCCGCCGGGATCGACGCGGGAATCGCACCGGCGACGGCGATGCGAAGTCGTTCACCACGCGCTTGCGCACGGTGTGGAACCCTTGCGGCATGCATCCCGGCTCTTCCCAGCAGCCCTCCGGTGGCGAACTGCCTCCCGCGGCGAAGATGCGTGCGGGCGACGTCGTGCTCGACGACGACGCGCTCAGCCTCGCGGCCAAGGGCGTCTTCCTCACGGTCGGACTGCTGGGGACCGCGTGCAGCGTCGCGGAGCTCGTTGCGCACACGTCGGACGCACCGGAAGCGGTGCGCGCGGCGATCACCGAGCTCGAGCGGGCGCACTACGTCGACGTTTCGGGAGACCGCGTCCGCGCGCGCGACTTCCCGACCCTCGGCCTGACCGACCGAAGCTAGCTTCCGACCGCGGGAACGGCGCCGGACTCCGGCGCGCGTCGTTTCGACGGTGCGCCGGGCGGCCTGGCACGGCGCCCCCACGGGCCCCTCCGGGGCCCGGTCCGTGGACCCGCCCTGCCGCCGTGCCTAGCGGGCCCGCCCATGCATCGACCGACGCGCCGCACCCTCGCGGCACGGCAGAGGCACCACGAACGGTTGCCGGGGAGTCCGATCGTGGTGCCTCGTCGTGGATCGCGGCGCGGCGGAAGTTCCACCGGCGCCGTTGGATCCTGGCTCTAGTCTCGGCCGAGCGGTCCAGCACGTGGTCGGACGAACTCCCACAACCCGCGTCGTCCCGCTTCACCTTCCGATCCGTCGCGGCCCGGCCTACCCTGACCGCGAGCGGTGCGTATGCATCGCGCGGGCCGGCCGCGCCGAACGACGCGCCCTCGCGCCTTCCTTTCGACTCGCGCAGTGCGCGCGCCGGGAAGCGGAAAGGAGCACCATGTATCGCCGGATTCTCGTACCCATCGACGACAGCGCTGGCTCGCGGGCGGCGGCCGACCACGCCGTTCGCCTCGCCGCCTCGCTCGACGCCGAACTCATCGTCGTGCACGTGCTCGAACCGCTTCCCAGCCACGGCTACTTCGCCCTCGATGCGCTCGCCTACGGCGATCAGCTGCGCAGCGACCTGCGGGAGGCCGCGCAGCGCATGCTCGACGAAGCGGCGGCCACCGCTTCCGAGGGCGGGGTCGAGGCCACGACGAAGCTCGTCGAAGGCGTCGAGCCGTCGCGCGCGATCGCCGAAGTCGCCGATGAAGAAGGCGTGGACCTCGTGGTGATGGGCACCCACGGCCGTCGCGGCCTGGGCCGTGCCATCCTCGGCTCGGTGGCCGAGGCCGTCGTGCGGCGCGCCAGCGTCCCGCATCTGCTGATTCGCCAGCCGGACGACTGAGCCCCACGCGGCCGTGGTCGACCGCGACGTTCCGCGCGTGAGGTCGGGGTCCTGGCACCCGTGGGTCGGCGTCGTTCGACCCCCCAGCGAGGGCGGTCGGTCTGTGGGACTTCCGCGGACGCCGCGAACAGCGGCGCGGCTATCATGGACACTATGTTCGAGCCGCTCCACGATCGAGCGGAGCCGGTTGCGATGAACGATCTCGAACGCCGGGGCCGCGAACTCGAAACGCTGCACACGATCGGCACGGCGATCGCCGAAACCCTCGAGCCCGAGGAGGCGATGCGCCGAGCCCTCGACCTGCTGGTCGAGGACGGCTGGTTCCGCTGCGCCGAGGCGTTCCTCGCGGAGGCGCCCGCGGACGGCGAAGGGCATCTGCGCACCGTGGCGGTGGGCTTGTGCCCGTTCGAAAACGTTCGCGAGTGCCAGCTCAAGCCGAGCGTCGACCGCGAGGCCGCCGAAGCGCTCGCGTCGCACGAGATCCGCAGCACCGGGGGGTGGCGCTTCGTGCCCGTCGGAACCGACGCCGTGCTCGCGCTCGCCGATGCCGACGGCGCCTCGCTCGACTTCCTCGGCGGGGTGAGCGACCTGCTCGCTTCGGCGCTGAGCCGCGGTCGGCTGCACCAACGGCTCGCCGTCAAGGAGGGGCAGCGCGCGAAGTTGCTGCGCTCGCTGCTGCGCGCCCAGGAAGAGGAGCGCGGCCGCATCTCGCGCGACCTGCACGACCAGATCGGGCAGGCGCTGACGGCGCTGCTGCTCGGCATCGAACGGAACATCGAGTCCGCCGACGCAGACGACCTGCGCCGGCTGAAGGAGATCACCTCGATCACCCTCAACGACGTCCGGCGCATCGCCCTCGACCTCCGCCCGTCGGTTCTCGACGAGCTCGGGCTCGAGGCGGCGTTGCGACGCTTCGCGCGGGAGCTCCACGAGCGCTACGAACTCGACGTGTCGTTGCTCGTGAAGCTGCCGCGACGTCTCTCACGGCAGGAGGAAACCGTGCTCTACCGCGTCGCACAGGAAGCGCTGACGAACGTGGTGCGCCACGCCGGGAGCCCCGACGCGTCGGTCGTCGTGACGGCGCCCCACAACACCGCGCTGCTCGTGGTGGAGGACAGCGGCAAGGGGTTCGATCCCGACGCGCTGCCCTCCTTCGATCGCATCGGGCTCGTCGGGATGGCCGAGCGCGTCGAACTGCTCGGCGGCAGCCTTCGCATCGAGAGCACGATCGGCGAGGGCACCACCGTCTACGCGCGCATTCCGGTCCGCGGCCGATGAGCTCCGCGATCCGTCTCTTCCTGATCGACGACCATGCGATCGTGCGCGCCGGCGTGCGATCCCTGCTCACGAGCAGCACGAACTTCGAGGTGGTCGGCGAAGCCGAGAGCGGCACCGAAGCGCTCGACAAGGTGCCCGACGCCAACCCCGACGTCGTCGTCGTCGACCTGTCGCTGCCCGGCATGAGCGGAATCGAGATCGTCAAGGAACTCAAGCCGAAGATGCCCTCGACGCGCTTCGTGGCGCTGTCGATGCACGAGGATCCGGAGTACGTGCACGGCTTCCTCGAGGTCGGGGGCTCGGGCTACGTGCCCAAGTCGGGGCTCGAGACGCAGCTCGTCGACGCCATCCTCGCGGTGTCGCGCGGCGAGTACTACGCTCCGGCCAAGCTCCTGTCGGAGCTCGCGCGCGACCTCGCCAGCGCCGATCCGTACCAGAACGCCAAGCTGACGAATCGCGAGCGCCAGGTGGTGCAGGGCATCGCCTACGGCAACACCTACAAGGAGATCGCCGAGGAGCTCGGCATTTCGGAGAAGACCGTGGCGACCTACCGCGAACGGGCCTCCGAAAAGCTCGGCATCCGCACCCGCGCGGGGCTGGTCCGCTGGGCGCTGGAGCACGACCTGCTCGACTGATCGACGCCGAACGAAGTGCGCGCCCCCGGTGCTGACCGGGGGCGCGCACTGGTCTCGGAGTCGTTCGCCGGCGGATCGCTAGTTCGTGGCGGCTGGATCCAAGTTCGAGATCACGTCGTCGAGATCGGCCTGGACGGCGGTACGGGCGTCGCGCAGCTGGGCCTGCGACGCCTGAAGCGCGTCGAGCTCGTCCTCTTGCGCCTCGAGGTCGCGCACGTAGCGGCGGTAGAGCGAGCTGTTCCGGTCGAGCGCGCCCATGTTCTGGCGGATGCGCTGCTGCTCGTCGACGATGGCGCGGATCTGCGTGTCGATCGCAGCGAGCTCGCGGTCGATGCGGGCGAGCTCGCGCTGCAGGGCCTGCACGCGCTCGAGCACCGCGCGGTCGGCGGGGGAGAGCTCGACGTTCTCGAGGTAGAAGGCGATCCGTTCGCCGCCGAGGTTGGCGACGGCGAGGCGGCGGGCATCGAGGCGCTCCTCGACGATCGCGATTTCGCAGGCCTCGCCGAGCACGCACGTCGCTTGGATCGGAACGTCGCCGTCCCCGACGGTGTCGCCGACGGGGTCGCCGATGGCGACGCCGATGCGAACCCCGTCTTCGGTGCGCGCCGGCGCCGGTGCGGGCGCCACGACGTCGAAGCCCGGGAGCGTCGGATGGTCGATCCAAGCGGTGGCCGGTGCCGAGCTTCCGCTCGGGATCTGCAGCGTGTACGTGGTGCGCGAGCGCTGGCGGATCGTGGTCTCGATGCTGGCGCCCACGAGCCGCACGGCCGTCACGCGTTCGGGCTCGCCGGCGCGCACGCCGGCCACCCGCACCGCGGGTTCGACGGCATAGCCGAGCAAGCGACGTTCGCCGGGGAGCGCCTCGGCGAGCCGCGCGTTGCCGAGGAAGCCCTGGGCGCCGAACACGGTGACGGTGCCGGGCGCGAGGTGCAGCTCGGTCGCGTTCACGACTTCGGTGGCGCGGAGCGCGACGGCCCGCTCGGAGCCGGCGTGGTACCAGGCGACCGTGGTGGCGGGGACCGAGGCCCGCAGGATCGGGATCATCGCCGACGCGTGGCGCCCGACGCTCACCGGGCCGTCGACGACGTAGCTGAAGGTCGGACCGGCCGCGACGCCCTGGGCCATCGCCTCGACCCCGCCGCCGGCGAAACTCGGGGCGCCCGCGGCGCTGAGTTCGGCCTCGAACAGCGCGTCGGCGGCGGGGGCCATGCGCGCCGACGGTGCGACCGCGCCCGTGTCGGCCCGCGGCGGCGCCACCGAACTCGTGTCGATCTCGACGCGCGGCCGGTCGACGTAGACCGGGTCGTACAGGGCGGTGACGAAGGCCAACGGCTGTCCGGCCACGAACGCCATCTGGACGTTCTCGAGCGGCTGATCGGTGGGGTTGTCGACGATCGCCCACCCCTGCAGCTCGGCCGTGCCCGGGGCAGCGGCATCGGCGTCGAGCACGAGCCGGTAGCTCGTCTTCCACACCGGCATTTCGCGCACGTACCCGACCCGCACGGCGCGCCTGCCCTCGCCCTCGAAGCGGAGCCGCACCCGTCGGGTGTCGTCGCCGCGGTGCTCGGCGATGGCGGCGAGCGCGGCATCGAAGGCGGCGCGAACGTCGGGATCGTCGAAGCGAATCGCCAGCACCTCGGCCAGCGCCACGCGCCGCAGCCCTGTGTCCGTCGCGAGCGTCAGATCGGTCTCGGGCCCCTCGCTGGTGCTGCGCTGTTCGACCGACACGATGGCACCGCGCAGCGTCTCGCCGGCCTCGACCTCGACGACCTCGCCGCGCGCCTGCACCAGCAGCGACGCGAGGCTCGGATTGCCCGACAGATCGAGCGGGTAGCCGGCGAGGATGCGAGCCAGCGGGTCACGGCTCGGGTAGCTCACCGGCCGGATCGTGCCGCCACCGAAGTCCTGGACGACGAGGCTCTGCAGCAGGTCGTCCATCTGCGCGTCGGGCACGTCGAGCACGAGCTCTCGATCGCCGTCGATCGTGCCCGTGTGCTCGAAGTAGCCGACCCCGCTGCTGAACAGGACGACCCGGGTGATGGGGAGGTCGGCCGGGTCGGCGTTCTGGGCCCAGCCGACGCCGGCGAGCAGTGCGACGACGGACGCCGCGAGGGCGCTCGCGAGCACGAATCGGCGGGCGAGGCCGCCAGCGCGGAGGACCGTGGGGGGGAGCACATCGAGATGGCGCATCATGGGGCGAGCCTACTGCAGGCGTGGCGGCCCCCGCACCTGCGTGAAGGATGTCTGAAGCCGAGGCCGGCCGCTCGCGCACCTCGCACGAATCGCTCCCGAGGAGATCCGATGCACACGAATCCGCTCCGCGCCCGCCTCGATGCCGGAACCCCCGTCCTCAACGGCTGGCTCACGATTCCGAGCGCCGTCGCTGCCGAGGCGATGGGGCGAGCCGGCTTCCACAGCGCGACCGTCGATCTGCAGCACGGCCCGATCGGATTCGAGACGGCCCTCACGATGCTCCAGGCGTTGGCCGCCACGCCCGCCACGCCGCTCGTGCGGGTTCCGTGGAACGAACCCGCGCCGATCATGCGGGCCCTGGACGCCGGCGCGTGGGGCGTCATCTGCCCGATGATCGACGACGCCGACGCGTGCGCCCGCTTCGTGGCGGCCTGCCGCTACCCGCCCGACGGGCGTCGCAGCTGGGGCCCGACGCGCGCTCAGCTCGCCATGGACGGCTACGAGTCGGAGCGGGCCAATCGCGAGGTGCTGACCTTCGCCATGATCGAGACCGGGCCCGCCCTGGACAATCTGGACGCGATTCTCGCGACGCCCGGGCTCGACGCGGTCTACGTGGGTCCGGCGGACCTCTCGCAGGCGCTCGGCATCGGCCCCACCGTGCGCATGGGCGCCGACCCGTTGGCCTCGGCGCTGCGCCGGATCGCGGACGCCTGCGCTCGGCACGGTGTGATCGCCGGCGTACACACCGGAAGCGTCGAGGACGCCCGGGCGATGCGCTCGCTCGGGTATCGCTTCGTCACGGTGCGGAGCGATCTGGCGTACCTCGAAGCCGGTGCCCACGCGGTTGCCGCGGCGCTGTCCGAGAATGCCCCTCCCGACGCGCAGGGTCCGCGGGGATGATCGCCGTACGAGGCGGAGGCGCCGGGGAGGATGGGGGACTCCTGGTCGATCCGCCGACCGCGACGCGGTCCGGCGAGCCCTTGCATCGCCCCTCCCGCTGCCACGACGTCACGCCCGCGCGCGGACCGCGCAGCCGCCGGGTGCGACGCGCGCCGATGTGCGCCATGAAGGCGGGTCCACCCGGGAGGTGGACGCATGAATGCACGTCGCACGCGCACCCCGGTCGCCGCGATCCTCGCGACGCTCGCGGGTCTCATCCTCGTTCTCAGCGGCATCGCGGCGGCCCAGACCCTCGACGGGACGGCGATCGACTACCTGGGCATGCCCGCCGACGTCGTCGTCGAAACGCGCCTCGGCGTGACTTGGTTCCCCGTCGAACTCGGCCGCGGTTCGCTGGACGCTGACGGACGCTTCGAGATCGAACTCCGCGCCCTCGACGCGATCGACGACGACGCCTTCGTTGGCCTCGACGCGATCTTTCCCGACGATCGCTGCCGGCTCGTCGCCTCCGACCCGGAGGTCCAAGTCATCCTGGTGCAAGAGCTGCGCGTGATCCCTGGCGGTGGAGCCTGCGAATACTGCGCGACGCTCGGAACGCTCTACGCCGCGAGCCACGAAACCGATGCGATGCCGCACCTGAGCGACGTCCACGTCAACTGGCTCGTGGTCGATCGCGACATCCATCTCGATGGACGCTGCGACTACGCCTGGGGCACCGAGCACTACGAGCTCGACCTCGCGGCCGGTTGGAACACGCTGATCGGCGAGGTCACCGGCCTGACCGCCACGGACGGCTTCTTCGACGTCCAGCAGGTCGACCACACGGTGGCCACGATCCCGGCCACGGTCCACTTCCATTTCGTGCCCATGCAATGACGCGGACCGGCCGGGACGATCCGCTGCGCGCGGCCTCGAGATCGGCGGCGTGCGCCCGTGCCCGCGGCTCGACGCGACGTTCCCACGTTCCTCGGGCCGCGGCGCGCTAGGCTCGGGAGCGTGGTCTCGGAGCGCAACGCCCGGCGCCCGAGCCGAAAGAGGTGCGCATGACAGCCGACGCCCAGCCTCCACCGTCCGATGCGACCCCGCGCGCCCCGTCGGGGCCGACGGACGGATCGTACCTGGCGCCCGTTTGGACCCATCTGACCGATCTCCGCGTCGTTCGCGGCGAGGGGCCGTGGCTCTTCGACGCCGACGGCGAGCGGTGGCTCGACTTCACCAGCGGCATCGGGGTGACCAACACGGGCCACGCGCATCCGCGCGTCGTCGCGGCGATCCGGGAGCAGGCCCAAAAGCTCCTGTTCGCGCAGGTGAACATCGTGCAGTCGGAGCCGACGCACGCCCTCGCGCGCCGGCTCGTCGGGCTGCTCCCGCCGGCGCTCGACCGGGTGTTCTTCAGCAACTCGGGGGCCGAGGCCGTCGAAGGAGCGGTGAAGCTCGTGCGCCACGCGACCGGGCGCACGAACGTGATCGTGTTCCAGGGATCGTTCCACGGCCGCACGCATCAGGCGATGGCGATGACCACGGCCAAGCCGGCGTACCGGCACCGCTACCCCAACCTGCCGTCCGGCGTGATCGTGGCGCCCTTCCCGTACGCCCGCCAGCTCGGCATGGACGAAGACGACGCCGTCGAACACTGCCTGCGTCAGCTCGAGCTGATCCTGGCCACGCAGAGTGCGCCCGACGAAACGGCCGGCATCGCAATCGAGCCCGTGCTCGGCGAGGGCGGCTACGTGGTCGCTCCCGACCGCTTCCTGCGGGGCCTCGAGGCGATCTGCCGGCGGCACGACATCCCGCTGATCCTCGATGAGGTGCAGTCAGGCTTCGGTCGCACCGGACGCTTCTTCGCCTTCGAACACGCCGGCATCGAGCCCGACGTGGTCGTGATGGCCAAGGGGCTCGGCTCCGGCATGCCCATCAGCGCGATCGCCGCATCGAGCGAGCGGATGGCGCGGTGGGAGCCCGGCACGCACGGAGGCACCTACGGGGGCGGCAACGCGGTGGTGATGGCCGCGGCGCTGGCGACCATCGACGTCCTCGAGGACGAGGGGCTGGTCGCGAACGCCGCTGGGCAGGGCGAGCGCCTGCTCGCCGGCATTCGCGAGCTCGCCGAGCGCGACGGGCGCCTCGCCGAGGTGCGGGGGCGCGGCCTGATGATCGCCACCGAGTTCCACGAGCCGGCCGACGCCAAGGCCGTGCAGGCCGCCTGCCTCGAGCGCCGCATGCTGATCCTCACCTGCGGCCCGACGTCGAATGCGCTGCGGTGGATCCCGCCGCTGATCGTCGACGACGCGACCGTCGATCGGGCGCTCGAGATCTTCTCCGACGCGCTGCGGGCGACGCGTCGCGAGGAGACGAACGCATGAGCCACGCCGCATCGAAGGACCCTCGAAGGACGACCGCGAGCGAGGCTGCGACCCAGCCCGATCGGGTGTCGCCGATCGACGAGCCGGCCGTGCCCGAGGGATGCCCCGCGCACGGTAGCCGAACCAGCGACAGCCGCACGCGACCGGACGGCGTCGCCCGCGTGCCGGACGCCCCGGCCGTGGAACGACGCGACGACGGGAGCTGGGTCGTACGCGCCTACCCGTTGGTTCGCGCCGTGCTGCGCGATGCCGACGGCACGCGCCAGGCGGGCTTCGGCTCCGAGCGGATGGTCGACACGGGGCTGCGCCGCCCGGTTCTGTTCCAGGACGGGGCCGACCACCGCGAGCAGCGCACGGCGATCGCCCGCTACTTCACGCCGCGCACCATCGATCGGGCCTACCGCGAGCTGATGGAAGCCGCGGCCGACGAGCTGGTGGCCGAGCTCCGCTCGATGGGGCGAGCCCGGGTCGACGACCTCAGCCTGCGGCTCGCGGTGCGCGTCGCGTCGCGCGTCGTCGGGCTCACCAACTCCGATCCGGAGGGCTTGGCGCGCCGCCTCGAGCCGCTGCTCGAACTCGAGGACACCGATCACCCACGGCGGCTGCGGCGCTGGGGCGCGTTCCTCGCCAGCCAGGTCCACCTGTTCCACTTCTACCTGCGCGACGTGCGGCCGGCGATCCGGGCGCGGCGTCGGGAGCCGCGGGACGATGTGATCAGCCACCTGCTCGAGCAGGGGTACTCGCCCCTCGAGATCCTCATCGAGTGCGTGACCTACGGCGCCGCCGGCATGGCGACGACCCGCGAGTTCATTTCGGTCGCCGCCTGGCAGCTGCTCGAACGTCCCGCGTTGCGCGCCCGGTATTTGGTCGCCGACGCCGACGAACGCCACGCGATCCTGCACGAGGTGCTGCGCCTCGAGCCGGTGGTGGGCCACCTCTACCGGCGCACGACGCGCCCGCTCGAGCTCGAGCACGAGGGCCGGCGCTGGACGATCCCGGCGGGCGCGAAGGTGGCCCTGGCGCTCGCCGGCGCGAACGTAGATGGCGCGGCCGTGGGCGAGGCGCCGGTGTGCCTCCGCCCCGACCGTGAGCTCGGCGCGGGGGTGCAGCCCGGCGTGGTCAGCTTCGGCGACGGGGCGCACCGCTGCCCGGGGGCGTTCCTTGCGATCCGCGAGAGCGACGCGTTCCTCCGGCGCCTGCTGGCCGAGGATCTGACGGTGGTGCGCGCGCCCTCCATCGACTGGAACGGGCTGATCGAGAGCTACGAGCTGCGCGGTTTCGAGGTCGCGGTCCGAGCCGCTTGACCGGACCCAAGGACGCGGCCACAGAACCGGGCGGGACGGAGTCCGACGGCGGGCGCTGGGCGCGCGGGCGGTAGTGTCGTGAATCGCTTCCCGGACCGCAACACCGACGCTCCCGAAGGAGACCCCATGGACTACGTACGATTCGGAACCACCGGCCTGGAGGTGTCGCGGCTCTGCCTCGGCGCCTGGATGTTCGGATCGAAGGTCCCCGACAGCGATGCGGAGATCGTCGACGAGCGCCAGGCCCACGCGCTGCTCGATGCGGCCTGGGAGCGCGGCATCAACTTCATCGACACGGCGAACGTGTACGGGCGGGGGGCGAGCGAGCGCTACCTCGGATCGTGGCTCGCCGACCAGGACCGCGAAGACTTCGTCGTCGCGAGCAAGGTGTTCTTCGCGCACCGGGGTCGCCAGCGGACGGGGCTGTCGCGCAAGATCCTCCGGGCCGAGATCGAGGGCACCCTGGAGCGACTCGATACCGACTACCTCGACATCTACTACCTGCACGCCTGGCACGAGGCGTTCTCGCTCGAGGAGACGCTGTCGACCCTGAACGACCTGGTGCACGAGGGCGCGATCCACTACATCGGCCTGAGCAACTTCGCCACCTGGCAAGTGATGAAGGCGCTGTGGATCTGCGATGCGCGCGGCTGGGAGAAACCCAGCGATCACGCCCCGGTCATTGCCCGTTTTGCAGCGCCGGCCTGAGTTGCTTTTCGGGCGCCGCGCTTGTCGGGCAGGCTGAAATAATTTTGTTCTGCTTTCGGCCATAAGCAGACATTCCAAAGTGCCTGAACTAGACTGGATACATGCCCCGCTGATGACCCAAATCAGACATCAACGGACGGCATTTGGATTTAAGCAGGA
>CBDUCW010000031.1:0-13301 GCA_965365745.1 uncultured Trueperaceae bacterium | reverse complement strand
CTTCGATCGGATGGCCGAGGCGCTCGAAGCGAGCGAGACCGAGCGGCGGGCGATGGTCGCCGCCGTCGCCCACGAACTGCGCACGCCGCTGTCGGCGATCCAGGCGCGGCTCGAGGCGGTCCTCGACGGCCTCGCGCCCTTCGACGCCGCCGAGGCCGACCGGCTGCACCGCCAGACCGAGCTCCTCACCCGTCTCGTCGAGGACCTGCGCACCGCCTCGCTGGCCGACGCAGGTCGGCTCGAGCTCCGACTTCGCGACGTCGACCTCGCCGATCTGCTCCGCGACGCGGTCGCAGCGCTCGCGCCTGCTGCGAAACGCGCCGGCGTCGCGATCGACGTCGACGTTCCGGCGACGCTGCCCGCCCGCCTCGACCCCGACCGCATCCGCCAGATCCTCGCCAACCTGCTCGACAACGCGCTCCGTGCGTCGCCCGACGGCGGCGCCATCGACGTGCGCGCGGGCGCGGGCGGCGCCTCGCTGCGCATCGAGATCGACGACCGCGGGCCGGGCATCGCCGACGGCGACCTCGACGCGATCTTCGAACGCTTCCGTCAGGGCGCCGACACGCGCGGCCGCTCGGGCCTCGGCCTGTCGGTGGTGCGCGCGCTCGCGCAGCTCCACGGCGGCGGAGCGCACGCCGAGCACCGGCCCGGCGGAGGAGCGCGCCTCGTGGTCACGCTTCCGCGGACGCCGGAGGCTCCCGTTTGATCAGCCCGCCGTGCGCAGCCGGTGGGCGAAGCGTTCGCGGAACTTGGCCACCTTGGGGGCGATGACGACGCGGCAGTAGCCCTGACCGGGGTTGCGTTCGAAGTAGCGCTGGTGGTGGGGCTCGGCCTCGTAGAACCGCTCGAGCGGTTCGATCTCGGTGACGAGCGGCGCGTCCCAGATCCCTTCGGCCTCGATCTCCTCGACCACGCGTCGCGCGGTCTCGGCCTGGGCCTCGGAGGTGGTGAGCACGATGCTCCGGTACTGCGGTCCGACGTCGGCGCCCTGCCGATCCTTCGTCGTCGGGTCGTGCACGGCGAAGAAGATCCGCAGCACGTCGGCGTAGCCGATCGTCTCGGGGTCGAAGCTCACCCGCACGACCTCGGCGTGCCCCGTCGTGCCCGAGCAGACCTGCGCGTAGCTGGGGTTCGGGACCGCGCCGCCCGCGTAGCCGCTGACGGCGGCGTGGACGCCCTCGACGTCCTGATAGACGGCCTCGATGCACCAGAAGCAGCCGCCGCCGAGGACGGCCTGCTCCAACGAATCCGGGGAGCTGGACATGCCCTCAGCCTAGGCCCTCGAGCCCGTGGGCACTGTGGCGCCGTCGACGGGTCCACGGGCCGGCGCTCGCGGCGAATCGACATGGCGGCGGTCGCCGCACGGTGACCACACGGAACCCACACGGAGCGGACATCGCGCCTGCACGGCGAACCCCGATGCTCGAGCCACTCGACGGACCCGCGCCGGTGGGATCCGCCCCCGGCCCCGGCCCGTCCCGCTCCACCCCTGGAGGTTCCCCGTGAAGCATCCCCTCAGCCCCTCCCCCCAACGACTCCGCAGCCTCGGGCTCGTCTCGGCCGCGGCCGTCGTCCTGAGCGTCGGCGCGCTCGCCACGGCGCAGCGCGGCTCGTACGGCGGCATGCCCGGTGCCACGGGGCACGGCGCCGGAGCCGGCGCCGGTCACGGCCTGCACCTCGGCGCCCATCTCGAGACGGTGACCGTCGACTTCTACGACGTGGACCCGAGCACCGAGGGCGCGACGCCCCTCGCGAGCGCCGAGCTCGACATGCCGTTCTCGCCCGACGCCCTGCGCGAGCTCGCCGAGGCCGAAGCGGCCACCTACGCCGTGGTTCGCGGCCTCATGACCCATACGCTCGACCTCGAGGCGCTCTCCGGGGCCGGCGGCATGCCGGGTCTCGGACGCGGAGCGACGCACCCCTTCGGCGCCGCGGCCGGCCCGATGGCCGGTGCCATGTCGGGCCCGAGGTCGGGCGCGATGACGGGCGCGATGGTCGGCCCGCACGGCCCCCACGCCAGCAGGATGCAGGGCTCCATGCACCCTTCCGGCCCCGCCGGTCGCTTCGGGCATGCGCCCGTGGGACGATCGGGGCCGGGCGCGAGCGCGCCCTTCGGCCACGGGCGGCACGCCGCGGCCGGTTCGCACGCGGCCCCGCATGGGGCCGGGGCCATGACGCCGCAGGCCGGACGCGCCGCCATGCACGGCTTCGGAGCGCACCGCGGCCCGAATGCGGCGGCGGGACTCCAGGGCCTCCACGAACGCCTGCACCGGAACGCCGAGGCGCCGCCCTTCGCCGGACTCCATCGCAGGCTCGCCCAGGTCGCCGACGGCTCGACCGTCACCGTCACGTTCTTCGACGGCGATCCCGCGGCCGGCGGCACCGCCATCGACACGCTGAGCTGGGTCGTGGGCGACGAGGACCCCGTCGCGATCCGCGAGCGGCTGCGCGCCCTCGTCGGGACCGCCGCCTGGGTCGAGGTGGACGTCGACGGTCGGCCGTTCGAGCTCCCGACGCCGCCCTCCGACGCGAACGACGACACGAGCGGCTGAGCCCTCGTCCCGCTCGCACCCCCGCTCCCGGTTCCGCCGCCGGCCGTCCCACGGCCGGCGGCGCGGTCTTCGTGGCGTCCGCCGGGCGGCGACCCGCGCAGCCGCGCCCCGGGGGGGTCGGGCTCGGCCGCCGACCTCCCCGACGGGACGCATCGGCCATAATCAGGCGATGGCTCCCTCGGCCCCGATCGCCTTCCTCGCCGGCATCCTGTCGTTCCTGTCGCCCTGCGTACTCCCCCTCGTTCCCTCGTACCTCGCCTACGTCGGCGGACGCGCGGCCGGCGACGAGGGCGCGGGCGGAGCGCGCTCGCGCCGCACGCTGCTCGGCAACAGCCTGATGTTCGTGCTGGGCTTCTCGCTCGTGTTCATCGCGCTCGGCGCGTCGGCCTCCGCGCTCGGATCGGTGCTGCGCGCCTACCGCGGAAGCCTCATCGTCGTGGGCGGTGTGCTGGTGATCGCCTTCGGGCTGATGATGCTGGGGGTCCTGCGCTTCCCCGGAATGATGCGCGACACCCGGCTCCGCTTCGGCGGCGACACGGCGACGCCGTGGGGCGCCCTGCTGATGGGGATGGCCTTCGCCGCGGGCTGGACGCCGTGCATCGGGCCCGTCCTCGGCGGCATCCTCACGATGGCCGGGGCCTCGGGAACGCTCGCCTCGGGCGTCGTGCTTCTGGCGGTCTACGCCGCCGGACTGGCGATCCCGTTCCTGTTGGCGGCGCTCGCGCTCGAGCCGTTCCTGCGCTTCTCGTCCGGCTTCCGCCGCTACCTCCCCTGGGTCGAGCGGATCGCCGGCGGCCTGCTCGTGGTCGCGGGCCTGATGATGGTGACGGGCACCTACACCCGCCTGAACAGCTACCTGATCCGCATCACGCCCGAGTGGCTCTACTCGCGGCTGTGAGCGCGACCTCGGCCCCGGGCCCGGCGAGCGGCGCCGCAGCCGACGAGGAGGCGCCGGACGGCGGTGCGGCGCGGCCCGCGTCCGCGGAGGCTCCCCCTCGCGGGCGCGGATCGACCGAGTCGGACGCGCCCGCCGTGCGGCTGCGCGGCCTCGGGCGCCGCTACGGGCGCAGCTTCGCGCTGCGCGGGATCGACCTCGACGTCGCGTCCGGCCGCAGCGTGCTCGTCACCGGCTCGAACGGGGCCGGCAAGACCACGCTGCTCAAGGTGATCGCCACCCGACTGCGGCCGAGCGAAGGCGGCGGCAGCGTGTTCGGACACGACCTCGTGACCGAGGCCCACGCCGTGCGACGCCGGGTCGCGTGGCTCGGCGTGGCCGGCGGCGCCTACGGGGCGCTCGACGCGCGCGAGAACCTCCGCTTCGCCGGAGCGCTCTACGGCCTCCCCCGCGACGAGCTCGACGATCGGGTGCAGAGCGCGCTGGCGCGCGTGGGCCTCGCGTCGACGCACGGCAAGCCGCTGCGCGCCTTCTCGAGCGGGATGACCAAGCGGCTCGGCCTGGCGCGCCTCCTGCTCGCCGACGCGGACCTGTGGCTGCTCGACGAACCGTTCGCCGCCCTGGACGCCGAGGGGCGCGACTGGGTCGACGCCCTGCTGGCCGAGGCCCGCGCCGACGGACGCACCGTCCTGCTGGCCTCGCACGAAACCGAGCGGGCGGCTCGCCTCACCGACGCCACCCTGCACGTGCGCGACGGCCGCGTCGAGGTGGTGCGGCGATGAGCTCCCCCCGCGACACCGCTGCCCGCGCCGCCCGCGCGCCCTCCGACCTCCGCGCGGTCCTCGCGATCGCCGCCAAGGACCTGCGCCACGAGGCGCGCAGCCGCGCTGCGACCGTCGCAACCCTGTTCTTCAGCGCGGTCACCGTCGTCGTGCTCGCCTTCGCGGTGGGCAGCGACCCGACGGTGCTCACTCGGGCGGCGCCCGGGGCCCTGTGGGTTGCGCTCGCCTTCGCGGGGCTGATCTCGGCCGCCCAGAGCTACCAGACCGAACGCCTCGACGCGGCCTTCGACCAACTGCTGCTCTACCCCGTTCCACGCGCGGCGATCTTCGTCGGCAAACTGCTCGCCAACTGGCTGGTCATGGCGCTGCTCGGCGCCGTCCTCGCCCCCGTGGTGGCCGTGCTGTACGGCGCTCCGCTCACCGCCGCCGGCCCCGGTGGCGTCCTCGCGCTGGCCGGCGCGCTGGCCCTCGGCACGCTCGGCTTCGCCACCATCGCGACCTTCTACGCGGCGCTGACCGCCAACCTGCAGGCGCGCGAATCGCTGCTGCCCGTGCTGATGTTTCCGGTCGTGGTTCCCGTGCTCCTCGCCGCCGTCCGCGCCACGCAGGCGATCGTGCTGAGCGGCAACGCTGCCACGGCGGGGGGCTGGGTACAATTGATCGCCGGGGTCGACCTCGTCTACCTGGTCGTCACCGTGGCCATCTTTCGGCACGTCGTCGACGAGTAGGCTGGCCGTTCGCCCGCGCTTCGCGCCGCCCTCGAGCCCCCGAGCACGATCTGCTCCCAACGGAGTTCTCGCATGACCCGATCCCCCCGATCCGTCCCCCCGCGCCCCCTCGCGCTCAATGTTCTCGCCGGCGCCGCGATCGTGGCGCTCGGCATCGGCGCCTGGCTCGGCCTCGCCGTCAGCCCGCCCGACGTCAACCAGGGCGAGCTCATCCGCGTGATGTACGCGCACGTCTCCGTCGCCTGGGTCGGCTTCCTGGCCGTCGGCGTCGCGGCGATCTTCGGCATGCTCTACCTGTGGCGCAGCCGCAGGATCCACGACGTGTGGGCCGTCGCCGCCGCCGAGAGCGCGCTGGTGTTCGCCGCCCTCACGATCGTGGGCGGAATGACCTACTCGAAGCCGACGCTCAATACCTTCTGGACCTGGGACGCCAAGCTCACCTTGACCGCGCTGATGCTCGCGCTCATCGTCGGCTACTTCATCGTGCGCGGCCTGATCGACGATCCGCAGCGCCGCGGGCGCGTCTCGGCGGTGGTGATGATCGTCACGCTCGCGAGCCTCCCGCTCAACTACCTCGCGGCCGAGTGGTTCCGCACGCTGCACCCCGCGAAGAGCGTCGACCTGACCGGCGGGGGCATCACGATGCAGACCGAATTCCTGCAGATCCTCCTCGTCAACGTCGGGGCGGCCGGCCTGGTGTTCCTGTGGTTCCTCTTCGAACGCGTCCGCATCGGCCGCCAGGAGCTCGCGCTCGAGGCGCGCAGCGACGAAGCGCCGACCGCCGGCGCCGCGGAGGTGGCCCGTGTTTGAGTCGCTGACCGCCTGGCAGTGGGTCGCCTTCGCGTGGCTGCAGCTCGCCGTCGTGTACGGCGGCTACCTGGTGTACCTGGCCGTCCGGCGCCGCCGCATCGCCGACGCGGCGCGCGCCGACGAGGGCTGATCGCCGTGCGCCCGAAGACCGTCCTCTACAGCCTGCTCGGCGTCGGCGTGCTCGTCGCCGCAGGATTCATGATCTCGAATGCGCTGAGCGGCTCGCTCGTGTACTTCGTTCTTCCGTCGGAGTACGCCCGGGCCCCCGACGACTACCGTGGCGATCGGCTGCGGCTCGGCGGCGTGGTCGAGCCCGGAACCGTGGCCTTCGACGACGCCTCGCTGCAGCTCACCTTCCACGTGACCGACACGATCGAAAGCTACCCCGTGGTGCACAACGGCACCCCGCCGGAGCTGTTCCAGGAGAACACCGGCGTCGTGGTCGAGGGCCAGTTCGACAGCGGAGGGGCCACCTTCGTGGCCGACACCGTGCTGATCAAGCACTCCGAGGTCTACGAGGCGCCGCCCGAGGGGGAGATGATCGACATCGAAACGCTCAAGGAAACGCTTCAGTAGGCTCGGGGCGTCGCGCCGCGCCGGCATCGCCGGGTCGGCCGGCGGCTCGACCGCGCGGCGGCGTCGTCTCGACCGCACCGCCCGGCCTCGCGTGACTCTCGACAAAGGACTCCGTTCGTGATGACCTTCGACCTCAGCCTGTCCCAACTCGGCAGCGGCAGCGCCTACCTGGCGCTGGCGCTCGCCGTCTACGCGGCGATCGCCGGAGCCGTGGGTGCCGTGCGGCGCGATGCCCGCCTGCAGACGTCCGCGCGGCTCGCGGCGGTGGCCGGCTTCTTCGCGGTCACCACCGCCGTCGTCACGATGCAGGCGGCGCTGCTGAGCGACGACTTCACGGTTCGCTACGTCGCCGAGACGTCGCGATCGACGTCGCCGCTGTGGGTCAAGATCGCCACGATGTGGGCGGCGCTCGAGGGCTCGATTCTCCTGTGGGCCTGGCTCCTCTCGGGATACACGGCGCTCCTCGCGGCGGTCGCGCCCAACACGAAGCTCCGCCCCTGGGCGCTCGTCGTCATGCAGATCGTGCTCGTGTTCTTCCTCGGCGTGCTGGCGGTGCTTGCCAACCCCTTCGTGGCGGTCGCCTCGCCGCCGCTCGAAGGCCCGGGGCCGAATCCCCTGCTCCAGAACCACTGGATGATGGCCGTGCACCCGGTGCTGCTGTACCTCGGCTACGTCGGGCTCACCGTCCCGTTCGCGTACGCCATGGCCGCGCTCATCACGCGCCGCCCCGGCAGCGAGTGGATGACCCAGACCCGCCGCTGGACCCTCACCGGTTGGGGCTTCCTCACCGCCGGCATCGTCGCCGGGGGCTGGTGGAGCTACGAGGTGCTCGGCTGGGGCGGCTTCTGGGCTTGGGATCCGGTCGAGAACGTGTCGTTCCTGCCGTGGCTCACGGCGACCGCGTTCATCCACAGCGTGCAGGTGCAGGAGCGCCGCCGCATGCTCAAGGGCTGGAACGTCATGCTGGTGACGCTGACCTTCTCGCTCACCCTGCTCGGCACCTTCCTGATCCGCTCGGGCGTGGTCAGCTCGGTGCACTCCTTCGGCAACGGGCCGGTCGGACCGGCCTTCCTGGGCTTCTTCCTGCTGGCGACCGCGGTGTCGTTCGGTCTGGTGGCGCTGCGTTGGGATCAGGTGCGCGACCGCGCCGAGCTCGACAGCCCGGTCAGCCGCGAGGGCAGCTTCCTCGCCGGCAACGTGCTGTTCCTGGCGATGGCCTTCGCGGTGCTGCTCGGCACCCTCTTCCCGCTGATCGTCGAAGCGGTGAACGGCGCCAAGGTCACCGTGGGCGCCCCGTTCTTCGACCAGGTTTCGGTGCCGCTGTGGCTCACGATCTTCGCCCTGATGGGGATCGGTCCGTTGCTGCCCTGGCGGCGCGCCGAGGGGTCCTCCTTGCTGCGCTCGCTCGCCTGGCTGGTGGGCGCGGGAGTGGCCAGCGCCGGCGTGGCCGCCGCCCTGGGCATGCGCGAGGTCTCCCCGCTGATCACGGTCGGCCTGGCCGGCTACAACGTGGCCAGCTTCACCTTGCTGATCGTGGGCGCGGTCGTGCCCCGCGCCCGGCTGTCGGAACGCGGCGCGCTGGGGGTGCTGGTTCGCTACGCGTCCGAAAACCGTCGCCGCTTCGGCAGCATGATCGTGCACCTCGGAGTCGTGGTGACCGCCCTCGGCGTGATGGCGGCCAGCGCCTACCGCGTCGACGAACAGGTCCGCATCGACTTCGGCGCCAGCGCGACGTTCCAGGGCTACACCCTGACCGCGGCCGACCGGTTCATGGAGCGGTCGCCGCAGCGCATCAGCGCCGGGGCGGTCGTCGAGGTCCGCGAGGACGGCCGACTGCTGCGCACGCTGCGGCCGCGCACCAACCTGTTTCCCGGCCAGCAGCAGCAGGTTCCGACGCCGGCGGTGCTCTACCGACCCACCCACGACCTGTACCTCAGCGTCGCCAGCACCGTGGGCCCCGACTCCGAGTTCGTGGTGCTCCGCGTCGTGCGGAGCCCGCTCGTCGTCTGGATCTGGGTCGGCGGCCTCATCATGGTGCTCGGCACCGCCTACGCGCTGACGCCCGGGCGCCGTGCGGCGGCGCGGCTGCGCGCCGCGACGTCGGCCGACGCCTCGGCCGCGGACGGAGCGCGCTCGTGAGGCGCCTGCTGATCGTCGTCGGCGTCCTCGCCGCGCTGGGCGGCCTGTTCGTGTGGGGGCTGCTGCGCGGCGAGCCCGACCGCGCCGTCTCCTCGAACCTCCTCGGCCGCACCGCGCCGAGCTTCGAACTCCCCGTCTACGAGCGCTACCAGGACGAGCTGGGCCCGACGCTCGCCTTCGACGCCGGCGCGCCGACCACGGGTCCCGCCGTCATCAACTTCTGGGCGTCGTGGTGCGGTCCCTGCTACCAGGAGGCCCCGGCCCTGCAGCGGGCCTGGCAACGCTACGGGACCGAGGTGCTCTTCATCGGCGTCCAGACCCAGGACCGCGGGCGGCGCGACGAGGGGCGGGCCTTCCTCGACCAGTTCGACCTCGGCTTCGCCAACGTCATCGACGACTCGAGCGCGCTCTCGGTCGAGTTCGGCGTGTTCGGCGTGCCCGAGACCTTCTTCGTCGCCGCGGACGGCACCGTGGTCTACCGCCACACCGGCCCCGTCGACGACGCGCTGCTCGCCGAGCGCGTCGCCGAGCTGACGCGCTGATGCCGGCCCGCGCACGAAAGCGCGCCGTCGCCGCGGTCGCGCCGACGGGCATGCGCCCGCTCCCGTTCCGGACCCTTCCGAGCGTCGCCGCGGCCCGGCTGCGGGGCGCCCGCGCGGCGGCCGTGCGCCTGGCGGTCGTGGCCGTGGTCTGCGCCGTCGTCAGCGCCGCCGCCAGCGCCGTCGTCGGGACGGCCCCGAGCCTCTCCGGGGCCTTCGGCCTCCCCGGGCCCGCCGCGTCGATCGCCGTCGCCGCACCGGCGCCCTCGGCAGCGGTCGAACTGCAGCGCGACGTGTTCCGCATCGCCGGTCAGCTGCGCTGCCCGGTCTGCGTGTCGGAATCCGTGGCGCAGTCGAACGCGGCCGTGTCGATCGAGATGCGCGACCAGATCCAGGCCCAGCTCGAGGCCGGTCGCAGCGAAGACGAGATCCTGGCCTCCTTCCAGGCGCGCTACGGCGACTGGATCCTGCTCGAGCCGCCGCGCCGCGGCATCCACCTGGTCGTGTGGCTGCTGCCGGCGATCGCCGCCGCGTTCGGGGTCGCGGTGCTCGCGGTGCTCGTGCGCCGCTGGGTGCGCAAGGGGGCAGAGCCGCTGGACGACGTCGATCCCGACGAACTCGCCCGTGTTCGGGCCGAGCTGGCCGCACGGCGCGGAGCCTCGGAGGCGGACGCGACGTGATCACGGGCATCCTCGTCGGTCTGCTCGCGCTCGCGCTGCTCGGCTTCGTGGCCGTGCCGCTGCTGGCGCCCGATCAGGCCGATCCGCTCCCCGAGGAGGGCGACCCCGTCCTCCAGGAGCTGCGCGAGGAGAAGCAGGCGCTGCTCCGGGCCATCACCGAGCTGGACGGCCGCACCGACCTTCCGGTGGCGCGGCGCGAGGAGCTTCGCAACCGCTACGAGGCCAAGGCCGCGCGGACGATGCGGGCGCTCGACGAAGCCGAAGCCGAGCGCCGCGGCGAGCGCCCCACGGCCCGACCCGCGCGGTCCACACGCGTTCCGGTCGCGGCGCTCTCGCTGTTGGCCATCGCCGGCGTCACCGCGGTCACGCTGTCGGCCTGGGTCCTGCCGCGCGTCGGCGACGGCGCGACCGTCACGAGCTTCTTCGAAGACGATCTGGCGCGCGCCGAGCGCCTTCGCGACCTGCAACGGGCCGTGCAGGACGATCCCTCGGCCGACGCCCTGTTGGCCCTCGCCGACGCCTACTGGCAGGCCGAGGACGTCGACGGCGCCACCTCGACCTACCGCCGCATCGTCGACGAGGTCGACGCGCCGCCGGCGGTGGCCTACCGACGCTTGGCGCTGCTGACCCTTCCGCAGGACGGCAGCGGCGCGACCGCCGACGACGTGGCCGAAGCGCGTCGGCTGCTCGATCGGGCCCGCGCGGCCGACCCCGACGATCCCGACACCCTGGCGACGCTCGGCGAGCTCGCCTTCGCGCAGGGCGACTACCTGACGGCACGCGACGCGTGGCGGAGCTACCGCGAGGCGGCGTCCGCCGACGATCCGCTCGCGCCGCAGGCCGAACGGCGCCTCGCGCTGCTCGATGCCATCGCGCCGGCGGCCGCCGCCTACGGGAACGAGGTGACCCAGGCGACCACGACCGCCTTGGCCGATGCGCTCTGGGAGGCCGAGGAGCTGCAGCGGGCCCTGTCGCTCTACTTCGACGTGCTCACCCGCTTCGATGCTACCGACGTGCACGCCACCGAGCGGACGGGCGAAGCGCTGTTCCTCGCCGGGCGCGTCGGCGACGCCGCGCAGATCCTGGCGCGCGCGATCGACCTCGCCGAAGCCCAGGGCGTCGCGCCCTCGCCGCGCACCCTGCTGTTCCTCGGCAACGCCCGCTTCCAGAACGGCGACGACGCCGGAGCGATCGCCGCTTGGGAGCGCTACCTCGAGACCAGCGACGCTCCCGGACGGGTGCCCGGATTGATCGAGCAGGCGCGCGCGCGAATCGCGGGCGGAGCGACGTCGCCGAGCGCTGCGAGCCCGTCGGCGCTGGTCACGGGGTCGACGATCTACCAGACGCACTGCGCCCTGTGCCACGGCGTCGGGGGCAGGGGCGGCACCGGCCCCGCGCTCGTCGGGAACCGCCGCAGCGGCGACGCAGCCAACGTCGAGAACGCCGTGCGCTGGGGGCGCGGGCTGATGCCGGGGTTCGGCGCGCGACTGAGCGGAGCCGAGATCGACGCGGTGGTGGCCTACGTGGTCGACACGTACGGCGGCTCGAGCACGCCGTGAGCGACGAGCGACGCGACGCGCAGGAAGCCGCCGCTGCGGCGGCCGTCGAGGCAGCGGCCGGCGAGGCACCCGCGTCGGAGCAGCCGTCGCGTCGCGCGGTGGTCACCTGGCTCTGGCGCCTCCCCGTGATCGCCGCCGTCGGCGGCGGCGCCTGGGGGATCTGGCGCGCCGCCCGTGTGCACTGGGGCAAGCCGCCGGCCGACCCCGACCCCAGCTTCGCCCGCGGCGAACCGGTGCCGGTGGCGCCGCTGGCCCGCTTCGACACCCTGTGGGCTGCCGAGCACTTCGTGTACGACGGGGTCCCCGCGATCGCGATGCGCGTGCCCGAGTCGGTGCCCGGCGGCCTCGACGTCGACGCCGCCGACCGCGAACCGGTGCACCTGCTCGGGCTCAGTCGGATCTGCACCCACCAGGGCTGCATCGTCGACCTCGCCCGCGACCCCGAGGCGATCGCCGTCGCGACCAACTACCGCGGCGACGACCCGTCGCTCTTCTGCAACTGCCACCTCAGCGTCTTCGATCCGCTCGCCGCCGGGCGCGCCGTCGCCGGCCCCGCACAGCGGCCGCTGCCGCGCGTCGCGCTCGAGCTGCGCCGCGAGGGCGACGCGGCGACGGTGGTCGCCGTCGGCCACGAACGCGTCGAGGCGCGGGCCGCGACGGACGCGCGCACCTAGACCGCACCCGCGGCGCGCGCGGGCACGGCCGTAGCCACCACGGTTCGGCGCCCGTTTCGCAGCCCGCCGCGCCCCGACGAGCCCCTCCCCCGGCCGGGGCGTTCCCCGGATCCGTTGCGGCGTCGACGCACGATGCCGCCGTCATCGCCTACAGTAGCGGCGTCTACGACGCGCCTCGCGCGCACCCCCGTCACCCGTCGACCGCGCTGGACCCCAGCGCAGCGGAGGA
The DNA here is from genome assembly GCA_965365745.1 of uncultured Trueperaceae bacterium. Lineage (GTDB taxonomy): Bacteria > Deinococcota > Deinococci > Deinococcales > Trueperaceae > CBDUCW01. The sequence continues at coordinate 1,135 of CBDUCW010000031.1, read as the reverse complement.
GGTCTCCATGCCGTCCAACCCCAATCCCCTCAAGCGCCTGCAGGACTTCGGGCAGTCGGTCTACGTCGACGAGATTCGCCGCAGCTGGTTTTCGAGCGGCTACCTCGACACCCTGATCGAACGCGACGGCCTGCGCGGCCTCACCTCGAACCCGGCGATCTTCGAGAAGGCGATCGCACAGAGCGACGACTACGACGCGGCGATCGCCGACCTGGCGGGCCGCGGGATGAGCGTGGAGTCGGTCTTCGAGTCGCTCGCGGTCGACGACATCCAACGCGCCGCCGACGCGCTCCGCGGCGTCTACGACGACTCCGACGGGCGCTACGGCTACGTCTCGCTGGAGGTCAGCCCCGAACTCGCCCGCGACACCGAGGGGACGCTCGCCGAGGCGCGGCGGCTGTGGGCGGCCGTGGACCGCCCGAACCTGTTCATCAAGGTTCCGGGCACCCGCGAAGGGGTTCCGGCGATCAAGCAGCTGCTGGTCGAGGGGATCAACGTGAACGTCACGCTGCTCTTCTCGCTCGAGCGCTACCGCGACGTCGCGACGGCCTACCTCGAAGCGCTCGAGGCGCGGCACGCGGCCGGCGAGCCCATCGCCCGCATCGCCTCGGTGGCCAGCTTCTTCCTGAGCCGCATCGACGTCATGGTCGACACCGAGCTCGACCGCATCGCCGAGCAGGGCGGCCGCGTCGCCGAGCTCGCCGGCTCGATCCGCGGCCAGATCGCGATCGCCAACGCGAAGATGGCGTACCAGATCTACCGCGAGCTGTTCGAGAGCGATCGCTTCGACGCCTTGGCTTCGGCGGGCGCGCGCAGCCAGCGCCTGCTGTGGGCGTCGACCTCGACCAAGGACCCGAGCTTCGAAGACGTGAAGTACGTCGAGGCGCTCATCGGTCCCGACACGATCAACACCCTCCCCACCGACACGCTCGACGCCTACCGCGATCACGGCGACCCGGCGGTGCGCATCGAGGACGGCCTCGGCCAGGCCGAGGCCGCGCTGGCGGCGCTTTCGGAGCTCGACATCGACATCGACGAGGTGACCGACGCGCTCGAGCAGGAGGGGATCGAGAAGTTCGAAACCCCCTTCCGCAGCCTGATGGAGACCCTCGAGGAGGCCGTGGGGCGAGCGGCC
>CBDUCW010000030.1:0-13307 GCA_965365745.1 uncultured Trueperaceae bacterium | reverse complement strand
AGGTCATGCCCGGGCCCTCCGACGTCGACGCGGGGATCGGCTCGATCCCGCTGCGGGTGCACGTCGACATCGTGCCGAGCGCGCAGATGTTCACGGACCCGGCCGACACGGTGCTGCTGCTGCCTGCGACGACGCGGTACGAGATGCCCGGCGGCGTCACCGAGACCTCGACCGAGCGCCGCATCATCTTCAGCCCCGAGATCCCGGGTCCGCGCATCGACGCCGCGCGGCCGGAGGGTGAGATCCTGGCCGAGATCGCGGCCCGGGCCCGCCCGGACGTCGCCGAGGCCGTGCGCTTCGCGTCGACGGCGGACATCCGGGCCGAGATCGCGCGCATCGTCCCGATGTACGCCGGGATCGAGGCCCTCTCCGCCAAGGGCGACATGGTCCAGTACGGCGGCCGCCACCTGTGCGCGGGATGGGTCTTCCCCACCGACAGCGGCCGGGCCCGCTTCGACGCGTCCCCCCCGCCCGCGCCCGACGTGGACGCCGACGCCGATCCGTCGTGGCTCCGCGTCGTGACGCGCCGCGGCAAGCAGTTCAACAGCCTCGTGCACGAAGACCGCGACCCGATGAATCGGGCCACGCGCGACGCGATCCTCGTCGCCGCCGAGGACGCGCGGCGCCTCGAGCTCGCCGAGGGCGCGGCCGTCGTGCTCGAGAACGACCGCGGCGCCCTGCCGGGAACGCTGCGCATCGCACCGATGGCGCCCGGCGCGGTGCAGGTGCACTGGCCCGAGGCCAACGTGCTTCTCGATCCGACCGAACGCTCCCCCGACGCCACCATCCCGGCCTACAAGGGCGGCCGCGCGCGCCTGCGCGCGGCGAGGCCCGGCGAAGTCGCCGAGCTGTCGGCGACGCTGCCCAAGGTCTGAGCGACGCCGTGCCCCGCGCATCCGACTCCACGCGCACCGTCGCGCCCGACCGTGCCCGGCCGGCCTCGAAGGTCGCGGTCGTGCGCATCGACGCGGGCGACGACGCGTCTTCACCCCGGCGCACGTTCGACCGCGTGGCGGGCGAAGAACCGCTCGAGATCCGCCTGGTCGCCGCGGGCGAGCCTCGCACCGTCGCCGTGACCATGCGCACGCCCGGACACGACTTCGAGCTGGCGGTGGGCTTCCTGTTCGGGGAGGGCGTGATCCGCGAGCGCGACGACATCGCCCGGGTGGCGTACTGCACCGAGGTCGACGAGGAGCAGCGCTTCAACGTGGTCAACGTGGTCCTTCGGCCGGGGCGCGAGGCTGCGGTCGCGCGGCTCGAACGGCTCGAGCGCCACTTCGTCACCACCAGCGCCTGCGGCATCTGCGGCCGCGCGCAGCTCGACGACCTCGTCGAGCGGGGCCTGGTCGCGCTCGATCCGACGGCCGGGCCGCGCGTCCCCGCCGCCCTCGTGGCGAGCCTGCCGAATCGCCTGCGCGAGGGGCAGTCGCTGTTCGCGCGCACCGGCGGCGTGCACGCGGCCGGCATCTTCGCGCGGGACGGGGCGCCGCGCTGGGTTCGCGAAGACGTGGGACGCCACAACGCGCTCGACAAGGCGGTAGGGGCGGCCCTGCTCGACGACGCCCTCGCGCTCGGCGATGCGCTGGCGTGCCTGAGCGGGCGCGCCTCCTACGAACTGGTGCAGAAGGCGGTCAGCGCGGGCATTCCCGTGGTCGCCGCGGTGTCGGCGCCCTCGAGCCTGGCGGTCGCCACCGCCGAGCGCTTCGGGATCACGTTGGCGGCCTTCGTACGCGACGACCGTCTGAACGTCTACGCCGGCGCGGAGCGCATCGGCGAAGCCGCAGGAGCCGAGCCCGCCTAGGGCGTCGGGCGCGTCGCGAGGAGGGGCGGGGCGCGCACGGGCAGCGAGCGGCCGCGGGGCGGGCGGGCCGGACCGCAGCCGATCGCGCGGCCAGCGCCGACCTCGGGTAGCGCAGCCGTCCCCCCGCCCACACACAGCTGCATCTGTCGGAGCGGCGCCCCGGACGGGCATGGTGAGGCGTGTCCCGCCTCGCACATTTGCTCCGGTTGCTCCCGAACAGCCGTCTCGACCCCGAGACGAAGACCTTCCTCTTCCGGTATCTGAGCGGGCTGCATCACGAACTCGAGGCGAGCAGCGGGGACACCCGGGCGAGCCTCGAGGACGAGATCGAAGAGCTCATCGAAATGATCGACCGCGGGCGGCGGACGGCGCTGCGCAGCTGACGCGGACTCCGCGCTGGGCGGGCGGCGAGGCGATGCTGGACACGTGCGCGGCGCGTTGCGCCTCGCACCGGGCTCCGTGTCGTCCGCGGGCCACGCCCCCCTGTGCGGCAAAGGTCGGACGCCCCCGAGGGGGGTGACCCCCTCCCTGCGGAACGCTCCGCGACGCCATCGTGAAGCGACGAACTCGGCGGGTGCGCCGGAGCGACTCGGCTCCGGGTCCCGCGCGACGAGGAGGTCGCCAATGAGACTCGAAGGCAAGGTCGCATGGATCTCGGGCGCGGGCTCGGGCATCGGGCGCGCGATGGCCGAGCGCTTCGCCGCCGAGGGCGCGAAGGTGATGGTCGTCGACGTCGATGAACCGCACGTCGACGACACGGTCGCCACGATCCGCGGCGCCGGCGGCGAGGCCGACCGCGCCATCGTCGACGTGCGCGAACGCCGCGCGGTGGAGCGCTCGATCGACGCGGCCATCGAGCGGTGGGGGCGGCTCGACATCCTCGTGAACAACGCCGGCGTCATGGACATGATGACGCCCATCGTCGAGGTCGACGACGAGCTGTGGGAGCGCGTCTTCGCGGTCAACGTGGACGGCCCCTTCTACGCGATGCGCTACGCGATCGAGCGGATGACCGCCCAGCGCAGCGGGGTCATCCTGAACATCGCGTCGATCGCCGGCGTGCGAGGCGCGCGGGCCGGTGCGGCCTACACGGCGTCCAAACACGCCTTGATCGGACTGACGAAGAACACCGCCTACATGTACGCACCGGACGGCATCCGCTGCAACGTGATCTGCCCCGGCGGCGTCGACACCGCGATGGGCGTAGGCGGCGTGCCGAACGAGACCGGGATGGGGCGGTCCCAACTCGGCTTCGGCACCAATCTCCGAAGCGGCAAGCCTGGCGAGATCGCCGACGTGGCCGTGCTGCTCGTGTCGGACGAATCCACCTTCGTGAACGGGGCCTCGGTCGTCGTCGATGGCGGCTGGACCGCCTACTGAGCCACCGGACCGCCCATGGATGCCGGCGCCCCGCGCACCCGGACGGCGCGCGGGGCGCCGTACGACGTCTAGGCGTGCTTCGCGAGGCGCTTGACCCGGGCGTCGAAAGCGGCGAGCAGGAAGTCGTCGCCCAGGCCGGCGCGGCGGGCGCTGGCGATGAGTTCGCGCCCGTACCAGAGGGCGTCGTCGCGCGTCACGTCGAGGCGTTCCCAGCCTTCGGCGCCGATCCACGGATGTCCCAGGTCGCGTTCGACGCGGCCCAGGGCCTCCATGGCGTCGGCGACGAGCAGCCGGAGCGCATCGGGGTCGCGCGCGCCGTTGAGCAGCGCCGCGCGCGACTCGCGCCAGTCGTCGCCGGCGCTCGGCGGCGGTAGGGCCGCCTCGATCCGGGCGGCGGTCGCCTCGCCGACGTCGTCGCGAACCGCGCGGGCGGTCACGTCGCCGGTGCGCACGGCGTCGAGCAGCAGCACGGCCGTCGACAGTTCCGGGCGATCGGGGTAGTAGTAGCCCATCAGCTCGGCGCTGCGCAGCCCGGGAAGGAACGCAGGGGTCGAGGTTCCCGGCAGCGTCTCCTTGCCGGTCTCCTTCATCAACAGCCGAACCGCGGTTCGGAAGCGCTTCGGGTAGCTGCCGTCGGGTCGATCCACGAGACGTCGGTCCTTTCGCTTGCGAACGCGGCGCCGACGCGCCGCGGGACGTACGGAGGCACATTGTCGCAGATCGAACCAGCGCGGCGCGCGGCACGGAGTACCCGGCGGCGAGCCCACCCACGGCGTTTCCCGGTCGCGCGCGTACCGGCGGTGCGGGGCGCGCCCCGCGGCCGCGCCCCGGCTCGGCGTCAGCCGTGCAGCAGGAACACGGCCTCGTCCTCGGGCACCATCTTGGGCACGAAGGTCTCCCGCTTGAGCAGCTCGGTGGCGTCCGCGTTCGTGAGCGGCTTCGAGAACAGGAAGCCCTGGGCGCGGTGCGCCCCGGCTCGGAGCAGCTGGTCGCGCTGCATCACGCTCTCCACGCCCTCGGCGGTGACGCTCTTGCCGAGGTCCGCGGCGAGCGCGCAGACGGCCTTGACGACCGACCCGGCGGGGTTCCCCGCGCCGGCGGCCCGCGAGAGGCTGTGCACGAACGAGGCGTCGATCTTGATGGTGTCGAAGGGCATGTGCATCAGGTAGCTGAGCGCCGAGTAGCCGGTGCCGAAGTCGTCGAGGGCCGTGCGCACGCCGAGACGCTTGAGCTTCCGCAGGACGCCCGACACCGTGCCGACGTCGCGCGCGAAGAGGCTCTCGGTGACTTCCAGTTCGAGCTTTTCGGGCGGCAACCCCGCGTCGGCGACCGCCTTCGAGACCGTGTCGATGAAATTCGGCTGCTCGAACTGCAGCGTGGACACGTTCACGCTGATCGTCTCGAACTCGTAGCCCTGCCGGAGCCACGAGCCGGCCTGGTGGCAGGCCTCGCGGAGCGCCCACGTGCCGATGGGGACGATCAGCCCGTTCCGCTCGGCGAGCGCGATGAACTCGCCGGGGCTCACCGCACCCAGATCGGGGGAGTGCCAGCGCATCAGCACCTCGAAGCCGTGCACGTCCTTCGATTCGAGGTCGAAGATGGGCTGGTACCGGAGGTCGAGGTGCCCGTCCTCCAGCGCGAACCGGAGCCTCCGATCGATCTCCTGGATGCGGGTCTGCTCGACGCTGATGTCCTGCGTCGAGAAGGCGAAGTGGTTCTTGCCGCTGTTCTTGATGCGGTACATCGCCTCGTCGGCGCTCTTGAGCAGGTCGTCGCCGGTGTCGCCGTTGGTCGGATAGATCGCGATGCCGATGCTGGCCCCGATGCTGAGCGTGCGCCCGCCCACCTCGATGGGGGCGTTGAGGAGGCCGAGCAGCTTCTCGGCCACGGTGGACGCCGAGCGGTCCTCGCGAAGGCCGGTCAGCGCCAGGACGAATTCGTCGCCGCCGACGCGACCGACGAGATCGTTCTGACGAACGTGCTGCTCGAGGATCTTGCCGACCTCGATGAGCAGCTCGTCGCCGACGTCGTGGCCGTGCGTGTCGTTGACCACCTTGAAGCGATCGAGATCGACGAACAGCACGGCGACCAGCGCGTCCTCGCTCGCGACCTCGAGCAACGGCTCGAGCGCCCGGTCGAAGCCTTCGCGGTTGAGCAGGCCGGTCATCGAATCGAAGTCCGCTTCGCGGACGATCCGGTCCTGGTGGCGAACCTGGCGGAGCAAGAGGAGCACGTAGGACAGCGCGACGACCGCGATCAGCGACAGCACGATGTCGCCCCACCACGCGAACGACGACCCGAGCCCCGAGACGATCGAGGCGACCAGCGCGAGCGTCATCCCCGCCATCGCCCACGTGCCCGCACGGACCGCGCCGGGGGCGCGCGCTGCGGGCGGGGCCAACGGGATCATCGCCGCGAAGACGAGCCCGCCGTCGACGGCACCCCCGATCTCGGACGCCGGATCGCCGCCGACGGCACCCCGAGCGAGGAGCCAGGCGAGGCCAACGAGCGACGCGAGCACGAGACGGACCGGGATGCGACCGGGCTGACGGTGCTGCGTGGGGATTCCCTCGAACATGGGGCAAGGCTAGGAAACCATCGGTAACGGAATTCTTAACCGTCCGAGCACGACGGCCACGCCCGCGGATCGCATAGGCTGGTGAGAGCCGGACCGAACCCGCGATCCGCGAGGAGGACATCATGACCACCGACACTGCACCGCGCACCGCACCGGACGGCCGGGCCTGGGCGCTGCTCGCCCTCGCCCTCGTCAGCATCGTCGGCGGAAACATCTTCGCCGCCACGGGCCTCTTCGGACCGAGCACGGGCGAGATCTCCGACGCGAACTTCCCGATCCCGATCATCCCTGCAGGGTGGGCATTCTCGATCTGGGGGGTCATCTACACGGCGCTGCTCGCGCTCGGCATCGCGCAGGCGACGCGATGGGGCGAGGCTCGGCCCGGCCTGGTGCGCGCGAGGCTGGCCTTCGCCGTGAATCTCGTGTTCAACATCGCGTGGCTGTACACCTTCGCGCAGGAGTGGTTCGTGCTGAACACCTTCGTCCTCGTCGGCCAGCTCGCCTCGGGTCTGTGGATCTACACCGCCCTCGGGCGCCGGCGCGACAGCGAGGCGTGGCTCGAGCGCTTCATCCGCTTCGGCGTCAGCGTGTACGCGGGGTGGCTCACCGTGGCCACCACGATCGGCACGGCCAGCACCCTCTACGCGAGCGGCTGGGGCGGCTTCGGCTGGTCGATCGAGGCGTGGACCGTCGTGCTCCTCGCCGCGGCCACGGCCATCGGCCTGACCTTCCGCGTGCTCCAGCGCGACCCCGTCTACGCGCTCGTGTTCGTGTGGGCCTTCAGCGCGATCGCCCTGAAGGCGCAGGCGCCGGCGCTCGTCGCGACGGCCGCCTGGATCGGAGCGGGCGTCTTCGCGCTCGCCGCGATCGCGCCGCTCTTCGTCGGTACGGACCGCGCCTGAACGGCGCACCGACGGATCGGTGCGTTGCTTCGTCGCCGCGCCGATCGACGAGGCCGTGCGCGGCCGCCTCGCCGCGGTGCGCGAGGAGCTGCAGCGCGCGTTCGGCCGCGGAGCCCTGCGCTGGAGCGACCCCGCGCTGGCCCACGTCACCTTGCGCTTCTACGGCGATCTGCAGCCCGCCGAGATCGACGCCGTCGGCGTGGCGCTCGACGCCGTCGCCGCGGACCGTCCTCCGATGACGTTGCGCACCGCCGACCTCGCTGCGGTGCCGCGTGCGTCGCGGGTGCGCGTCCTCTGGCTCGGCGTCGACGGGGACATCGACGCGCTCGCGGGGCTCCGCACCGCCCTGGACGTACGGACGTCGACGATCGGCGCGCCGCCCGACCCGCGGCCGTTCCGACCGCACCTCACCCTGGCCCGCGCCCGCGGACGGCGTCCGGTCCGCCTCGAGCCGCGCGCGCTCGCCGCGGCGGCGGAGTCCATGGCGAGCTCCGCCGGGAACCCTGCGGAGTGGAGGGTCGATCGCATCGAGTTGATGGCCAGCGAGCTGGGTCCGGACGGAGCGCGCTACCGGCGGCTCCGCGAGGCGCGGCTCGGACCTCCGTCGTGACGGAGCGGCGTCGCCGAAGCCGGCGTCGGGGCGCGGCGAAACCCGAGAATGGGCGCGCCGAGTCCCGTGCTAGCATCCCCCTATGCACCGCATCCGAAACCTCGTCGTCCTCGTCGCCGTCGGCGTTCTCGCGATCGTCGGGGCGGCGCACGCGCAGGGCCCCTCGGCCTTCCCCGAGCGTGCCTTCGACGCCCGCTTCGGCATCGGTTCCAGCGTCGCAGGCGCGCTCGGGGTCGAGACCGACCTCGAGGTTCCGTACGTCGACGCCGCCGCGGGCCTCGCGGTGGTTCTCGGCGCGGACGGCGGCGTCGGCGGCCGTCTCCACGGAACCGGCCTGATCTTCCCGACGCTCGGGAGTCCGCCGGTGGCCCTGGGCCTCGGCACCGATCTCACGGTTCGGGGCGGCGGCACGCACCTGCACCTCGGCGTCGTCGCCGGCTTCGACCTCCTGTTCGTGTCGGACGTCCCGGCGGTCGTGACCGCCTACCTCGCCCCCGGCGTCCGTTTCGGCGCCGGCGCATCGCTGGCCTGGTCGCTCGAGGGTCGCTACTACTTCGACGACATCGCGATCGTGGTCGGCTCGTCCGACATGCTCCCGGTGTCGGTCGGCGTGCGCGTCCCCTTCTGACGCGGGGGTGCGACGCGGCGCCTGGCTGTACGCCCTTCCTGCGGCTGCCCTGCTGGTCCTGTTCGTCCTGGTGCCGTTCGCCAGCGTCGTTCGGTACGCGACGTGGTCGTGGTCGGGATTCGGTGAGCCCGTGCGGGTGGGGGCCCAGAACCTCGTCGACCTGATGCGGGACGGCGCCTTCTGGCGCTCGCTCCGGACCACGGCGGTCTTCGCCGCGCTGACGCTTCCGTCGTTCCTGCTCCTGTCGCGCGCGATCGCGATCGCGATCGAGGGCACCCGGCTCGAACACCTCGTGAAGGCGCTCCTGCTGCTGCCGGCGCTGACGACGGTCGCAGGCGCGGCGATCTCGTGGTTCCTGCTCTACAACCCGAGCTACGGGCTGGTCGTCGAACTCACCGGCTTCGCGCTGCCGTGGGAGCGCGAGCCGTGGGCCGCGATGGCGATCATCGTCCTGTTCACGTTGTGGCAGAACACCGGCTTCGGCGTGCTCGTGATCTCGGCCGGCCTGCGCGGGATCCCGCTCGAGGTCAAGGAGGCCGCCCGCGTCGACGGCGCCACCGAGACCCACCTGCGCCGCCGGATCGTCTACCCGATGCTGCGGGCCCCGATGACCTTCCTGCTGATCATCGGATCGGCGCTGGTCGTGCAGTCGTACACCGCCGTCTACCTGCTGACCCGCGGTAACCCCTTCGGCACGACGCGCGTGGTGGGCTACTACCTCTACGAGACCGCCTTCGAGCGCCTCCAACTCGGCTACGGAGCCGCGGCGACGCTGCTCGTGCTGACCCTGGTGGTCGTGGTGGCGGTGCTCGAGCTGTGGATCGTGGCACGGAGGTCGCCGTGAGCCGCGGCCGACCCCGCGCGGGCACGACGGGCTCGACGGGCGGCGCTGCGCCCCGCCCGAACCGCCGCACCCCCGTCGGCGTCAACCCGGGGGGGCGGTGGCGCCTCCCCGACCGGACCGTGCACCGGATCGTCGCCACGCTGTTCTGCCTGTTCGTGGCGCTGCCGCTCGTATGGCTGTTCTATGTCGGCTTCCTGCCGCAGCGCGCGGTGATGGAGGCGCGCATGGTGCCGACCGGGTTCAGCCTCGAGAACGTGCGTGCGCTCGCCGGCACGGGTCTGGGGAGGGCGCTCGGCCTCTCGCTGGCGGTTTCGGGCGTGACCGTGATCGGCCAGCTCGTGTTCGGCCTGGCGATCGCCTATGCGCTGTGGCTCGGGACGCGGCTGCAGTGGCTCGTGCTGCTGGGGCTGGCGATCCCGCTCGAGCTGATCCTGATCCCCGTCTACGGCCTGCTGCAGGACCTGTCGCTCCTCGACACGCTGTGGGCGCTCGTGCTCCCCTTCCTGGCCAGCCCGATCGTAATCTTCCTGCTTCGGCAGGCGCTGCGGAGGGTGCCGATGGAGCTCGTCGAAGCCGCCAGCCTCGACGGGGCGCGGCACCCGACGCTGCTGTTCCGCATCGTGGCCCCGGTCGTGCTGCCCGACGTCGTGGCCGCCGGAGTGCTCGGCTTCGCCGCCCACTGGAACCTGGTGCTGTTCCCCAAGGTGATGGTCGCCGACCGGGACCTGTGGACCGTCCAGGTGTGGCTCACCGAACTGCTCAACGGACGCCCCCTAGAGTGGGGGCTGCTCGGCGCCGCGGCGCTGTTCGCGACGCTGCCGATCGTGGTCCTGTACATCGCGCTCGAGCGCCGGATCGTGGCCGCCTTCGACCGGAGCTTCGCCTGACGACGACCGGCCCCGAGGCAGATTCCACGGATGGCTCCGGGCCCGCCTCGGTATGGTTTTACCCATGCGCCGTGCAACCCGGTTGACGCGACTCCTGATCGTTCTGCTGTGCCTGCTGCCGTCGGCGGCGGCGCAGACGACGATCGAGTTCTGGCACTCGCAGGACGCCACCGAAGCGGCCATCGACGAGCTCGCCACGCGGTTCAACGGAGCACAGGACGAGTTTCGTGTGGAGCCTCGCTACATCGGGAACTACCAGGAGAACGCCATCCGGCTCATTGCCGGGCTGCGCAGCGGCGACGTACCGGCGCTGTTCGACGCCGAGCTGACGATCTTCATGCGGCTCGTCGACGACCGCGCGCTCGTCGAGCTCGATTCGTACCTGACCGACCTGCCCGTGCCGTTGATCGCCGATATCCCCGAACCGATGTGGGAGTACGGACGGGTCGGGGATCGACGCTTCGGGCTCCCTTGGAGCATGTCGATGCCGGTCCTCATCTACAACGCCGACGTCGCGCGTCAGCTCGGGGTCGAGCCGCCGACCGACTGGGACGCCTTCGAAGCGACGGCCGCGCGCCTCACGACGCGCAACTCGACCGGCTACATCGACGTCGCCGCCGCGATCGTGTTCGAGACGATGGTGGCCAGTCGCGGCGGATCCCTCGTCACGCCCGACCTGGAACCCAACTTCGACGGCCCCGAGGCGATCGCCACGCTCGAGATGCTGCAGCGCCTCGCTCGGAGCCGGCATTCGATCCCGCGAAGCTTCGCGGAGCTCGATCGGGCGCTGGTCGACTTCGCCCGCGGCAAGGGGATGATGTCGATCGGCAGCCAGGCCCTGATCCCCCAGGGGGAACGGTTCGCGGTGGGATTCGACATCGGCGTGGCGCCGATCCCGAGCGCGAACGGACGCGGCGTCCCGTTCACCGGCGCGCAGCTCGTCGTCCCGCAGGGCACGAGCGAGGCGGAGCAGCGCGGGGCGGTCGCCTTCTGGCGCTTCCTGATCGAGCCCGACAACGTCCGCGCCTGGGTCGAAGCGTCCCACTTCCTTCCGGTCCGAACCTCCGCCGTGCCGCTGCTCGAGGCCTGGTACGCCGAAGACCCTGGCCGACGCGTGGGCCTCGAGCAGCTCCCCGACGCCGTGGTGCGGCCGCAGACCGGCGACTACGCCCTCTGGCAGACCTTTTTGCAGGAAGCGATCGAGCGCGTGACGCTCGGGGGCGGCGACCCGGCCGAGGAGCTCGGAGCGGCGCAGCGGCGGGCCGAGTCCGCGCGGTAGCCGACCACGAGGGCGAACCGCCGACACCGACCCGCTCGCCGCGGCCGATGATGGGGCATGACCCGTTCCACGCACGACCGACCCCACCGCGATCGATCAGCGCCCGCCGGAGCGCCGGCCGGCGCCGCGTCATGGCCCGGCAGCCCCATGCTTCGGACGCTGCGACGCCTGCTCCTGGGCGCCGCGCTCGCGCTCGCGGCGATCGTGGGAGCATCCACGGCGACGGCCCAGGACACGAGCGACCCAAGGGGGGCCGCCAACGACCACGACGTCGTCCTCGACACCGGCACGGGCACGCTCTACGGAGCGTTGCGCGTTCCGGACGGCGACGGTCCGTGGACGGTGGCGCTGATCCACGCCGGCTCCGGACCGACCGACCGCAACGGGAACTCCGCGGCCCTGCCCGGGCGCAACGACTCGCTGCTGCTGCTCGCCGACGCCCTCGCCGCTCGGGGGGTGGCCTCGCTGCGCTACGACAAGCGGGGGATCGCGGCCAGCATGGGAGCCGCCACCTCCGAGGCCGACCTGCGCTTCGACACCTACGTCGACGACGCGGTGCGGTGGCTCGAGCAGCTCGGCGCCGACGCACGCTTCGACGCGCGCGTCGTGATCGGCCACAGCGAGGGCGCGCTGATCGGCATGCTCGCGGCGGAGCGCGTGCAGGCGGACGCGTACGTGTCGCTTGCGGGGCCCGGGCAGAACGCCGCCGACCTGCTGCTCGAACAGCTCGCGGGCCAGCTCCCGCCGACGCTGTACGACCAGGCCGCGGCCACGATCGAGCGGCTTCGCGCCGGCGACCTCGCGCCGGACGCCCCGCCGGAGCTCGTCACCCTGTTCCGCGCCAGCGTCCAGCCCTACCTGATCTCGTGGTTCGCCTACGACCCGACCGAGGCGATCGCCCGGCTCGACATGCCGGTGCTCATCGTGCAGGGACTCACCGACATCCAGGTTTCGGTGCGCGACGCCGAACGCCTGGCGGCGGCCGCCCCCGACGCCGACGTCGTCCTGGTGCCCGAAATGAACCACGTCCTGAAGCGCGTTCCCACCACCGCCCCGGATCCCGTGGCGTCCTACAGCGATCCGTCGCTGCCGCTCGCCCCCGGCTTCGTTCCGGCGATCGCGGGGTTCCTGCGCGAGCACGGACTCGCGCCTCCGGCCGACTGAGCCGCCCAGGCGTCAGCGGCGGACCCCCTGCATCCGCCGCGCCGGGCTCCGGCGCGCGGTCATGGTGATCGCGCGCCGGAGGCGCTTCGCGAGCGACGCGCTCAGACGGGGCGCGGCCGGCGCATGCGCGCCGGTTGCGCGAAGAAGACGCCAACGCCCATGAGCGCCATCGGCGCGAAGGCCCACAGCGGGTCCCAGGCCAGGTCGTAGGCGAAGAGCCCGAGCAGGGCCGCCGACGACACGAACACGAGCCAGCCGAACCAAGCCGGATAGCCGCTGCGGAACATCACCAGCGAGAGCAGGACGAGCGCGCCGAGCAGGGTGTAGCCGAACACCATCGACACGATCGGGTCCGGCGCCGCGAGCGCCTCGCGGATGCGCAGGAGCGTGCCGAAGCGATCGAAGACGAGCATCGCCCAGCTCACCGCGGCGGCGAGCGCGGCGACGCCGCCGACGAAGGCGAGGAACTTGGCGAGGAACCCGACCTCGAGGCCCAGGACGTGCGTCGCGAAGAAGACCAGCCCCATCGCCGCGAACAGGACGCCCGCAGCGAAGAGCCCTTGGGCCGTGTACCACCCGTCGATCTCGGCCTCGATCGCAGCGAGCTGCTGGTCGAGGTCGATGGCGAGCCCCACCTCGTTCATCGGCGGGATCAGCAGGCTCGCCCCTGCCAGGACGGCGGCGAAGATCAAGAAGAATCCAGCAGTGCGTTGCATCGACTCACCTCTCGAGCACGGGCGCATGCATCGGTGGGGGCGGCGGGCGCGCGGGAACGCGCGGTGGCTTGTCGCGTTGCCCGCATGATACGGATTGCGTCGATGCGGGACCCGTGGGACACCCCACATCCGGCGCAATGGCACGCCCGAACCGGGATGCCGGAGCGGCCGATGCCGCCCGTCCGGTCGCAGCGGCAAACCGGGCCTAGCCTCGGCCCCCAGCGATCTTGCGCGCCTCGGGCAGGGCGCGAAGGCGTAGCATTGCCAGCACCCCGATGATCGGTCCGGGAGCGAGGATGGTGAACGACCAGCGCCATCCGATCGCCTCGCTCACGATCGGAACCAGCCACAGCGTTGCGACCGTGATTGTGAACCCAAGCGCCGTTTGCAGGGTGAGGGCCGTGGCCACGTACGCTTGATCGGCGAGCTCGGTGACCATTGCCGAGAACTGGAGCGAGTCGGCCACGACGGTGAGACCCCACACCGTCGCGACGAGCACGATGGCCCAGATCGGACCA
>CBDUCW010000029.1:0-13370 GCA_965365745.1 uncultured Trueperaceae bacterium | reverse complement strand
CAGGACGGGGCTCCGCGAACCGAGGCGCTGAGAGGCCCGTGAAGGGCCTTCGAGCGAACTCCGAAGGGGCAGGTACCGGGGCGATGCGCGCCCATTCCGGCCTTCGCGGTGGGTTGGCTCGAGTTCGCCGGCCGGGGCCCGGCGATCCGCCCTGCCCGGCGCCGCGCTAGCCGTCGCCGGCCAGGTCGGCCGCGAGCTCGGTCGCCAGCAGGTTGCCGATCGCGTTCACCCCGTCGTCGCGGTGCGCGACGATCGCATCGTCGAAGGCGCTGGCTGCCCGGGTGCCGAGCGCGCGTGCCGCCGCCTTCTCGCTGGTCGACAGGCCGTAGATGCTCGTGGTCTTGACGTCGGTGTGCCCGAGGATCAGCTGCAGATCGAGCAGGCTGATGAGCTTCTGCATCTGGGTCCCGAAGGTGTGGCGGAAGCTGTGGAGCGCCTTGTACGGGACGACGCGCCCCGAGTCGGGATCGGAAGCCACCTCGCAGAGGCGCGCGATGCGCTTGCGGAGCGCCTCGGTCGAGTACGGGCCGATCCCGCGGTAGCTGCGCACCAGCACGTGCGGGTCGTCGTCGGTCCGCGCGCGCTTGTGGCGCAGCAGTTCGAGCGCGAGCACGTCGGCGAGCGGCGTGAAGCGGGTCTTGGCGCCCTTGCCGGTGACGCGGATCTTGCGGTCCTGGAAGTCCACCTGCGACCAGGTCAGCGCCACGAGCTCGCTGGCGCGGAGCCCGGCGAGCGCCGTCAGCAGCACGATCAGGAGGTCGGTGCGCTCGCCGTAGGCGGGCGCGTCGCGCACGGCGGCCCGCACCAGCGCGGCGACGTCGGCGAGCTCGTAGGCCTCGCGCTTGTCCTCGGGGCGTTGCGGATCCCGCGCCACCTTGACACCGTCAAATGGATTGGCGCCGATCAAACGCGCCCAGATGAGCGCGTCGTAGACGTGGCGGGCCGTCACGGTGCGCTGTACGACCGAGCTGGGAGCGAGCCCCGAGCTGGCCGCGGTCGCGGAGCTCCGAGACCCCTCCATGGCCCGGACGTACAGCTGCGCCTGGTTCGCGTCGACCTTGAGCAGCGACGCCCCCTCGAAGTGCTCGAGGAGCGCCGTGAGCCCGTGGCGATACGCCTCGAGCGTGTTGTCGCTGATCTGCGTCCCGCGGCGCCCGTGGAGCAGCAGGTAGGCCTCGGTGAGCGACCACAGCTCGTCCTCGTCGCGCGACGCCACGGCGCGGGCGGCGCGGCGCTTGCGCTCGGCCTCGTTGAGCGAGCCCCACGATTGCAGGTGCGACGACTCGAACACCAGGTCGCGCGATGTCGACCGCGTCATGGGAGCGAAGCCATCGAGGACCGGTGCGACATCGCGTTCCTGGATCGCGCCGTCGAGGCTGCGGCGTCTGTGCGCCTCGGAGGGTCGATATCGGAGTGTTGGCTTAATATCATGTTATGCCAACTTACCCATGCGCGGGCGACGCGAGCTGTGAGGAACTGCATCCCGCGGCTCGCCGGCGCCGGCCGGGTCGCGGGGGTACGCACGTCCGTCCGCATGCCGCCTCGACCCACGCCGTTCGCGCTCCCATGCCGTGACGGCGCGGATCGGCAGCGCCGGGCCACGCAGGACTCCGGCGCGCGTCAGTTCAGCTCGTCCAGCGTCAAGCGGAAGCTCGGCACGAACTCGTCGAGGAAGGTGCGCACGACCGGATCGGTCTCGCGCTCGAGCTGTTCGCGGATCGTGGCTTCGGCGTGGGCGAACTCGCCGTTGCCGGCCTTGGCTTCCTCGACGCACTTCAGGTAGGCGCAGATGCGGTCGGCGGCCTTGACGAGCCGCCAGGCGTCGCGATCGTCGGCCGATTCGAAGAACAGCGGCGTGAATGCGCCGCGCAGATCCTCGGGCAGCATGCCCAGCAGGCGCTCGCGCGCGACGACGGCGAGTCCGTCGACCGCGGTGCGCACCTGCGGGTTGAAGTACTTGATCGGGGTCGGCACGTCGCCGGTGATCACCTCCTCGGCGTCGTGGTAGACGGCGAGGAGCGCGGTTCGGTCCGGATCGACGTCGCGTTCGAAGCGCTCGCGGGCGATCACGGCGAGGGCGTGCGCGACCATCGCGACCTGCAGGCTGTGCTCCTGGATGTTCTCCTGGCGCGTGTTGCGCATCAGCCCCCACCGGTGGATGAACTTCATCCGGGCGAGGTAGGCGAAGAAGTGGCTCACGGCCGGTATGCTACCCGAGAGCTGCCGGACCGACCCGGATGCGCGCCGAACCCCGTTCCGAAGCTCTGTTTCGCGTATGAAACATGCCATTGACGCTCCGATTCGGCCCCGCATATGTTCCGGGGCGAGGAGGCCTACCGTGAACCGAGGTTCGCTCCCCTATCGCATCGCCGCCGCCCGGAGGTCGCGCACCGCGCGATGGCTCCCGTGGCTGGCGCTTTCGCTCGCCCTCTTGCTCCTCGGCGCCTGCGCTCCGGGCACCGATGTCGAATCGAACGTGCAACCCACCGTGATCTCCGTGTGCGGCCCGCCCACCTGCGCCGACAGCCTGGTCATCCAGGGTCGCAACTTCGGCGACGGCGCGGGCGGAGCGAACACCTTCGTCGTCGCCGGCGCCGACGTGGCCGGCCGCGGCGGCGTGCGCGTGCCCATCACCAGCTGGTCGCCGAATCGCATCGTGACGGAGCTTCCGACCGATGCCGGCTACGGCTACCTGTTCGTGGTCGTCAGCGGAGTACGCAGCAGCGGACTGCCCGTCAGTCTGCCCTGACCGAACGCAAAGCGAACCCTCGCCCCGATCGCCGCTCGTGCGATCGGGGCGCGTCTTCGTGGGCGCGCATGCGCTCCCGCACGCGCATCGCGGCCATCGGAGGGTTCCGGGCATTGCATGTACACTCAACCGTTATGAAGCCGCAAGCCGTCAAAGGCACCTACGACGTCCTGCCCGACGATCAACCGCGCTGGCGCGCGCTGCGCGCTGCCGCCGAGACGGTGCTCGAACGGGCCGGGGTCCGCGAACTGCGACCGCCGATCTTCGAGCACAGCGACATCTTCGACAAATCGGCCGGCGACTCGAGCGACCTCGTCGTGCAGAAGGAGATGTTTCGCTTCACCGATCGGGGCGAGCGCGACCTCACGCTCCGGCCCGAGTTCACGGCGGGGGTGATGCGCGCCTTCATCGAGCACGGAATGCACGTCCTCCCCACCCCGGTGAAGCTGTGGAGCCTCGGCCCGGCGTTCCGGGCGGAGAACGTGCAGCGCGGACGCTTCCGGCAGTTCCATCAGGTCAACTGCGAACTGCTCGGCCTCGACGGCCCGCTGCTCGACGCCGAGGCGATCGCGCTGGCGGTGGGTCTCCTCCGCGAGCTCGGTCTGCAGGACTTCACCGTGCGGCTCGGCAGCGTCGGCGACCCGGCCGACCGCGACCGCGCCAACGCCTACCTTCGCGAACGGCTCGCGCCGAAGGCCGACGCGTTGAGCGAGAGCAGCCGCGACCGCCTGGCGCTCAATCCGCTGCGCATCTTCGACAGCAAGGACGACGGCGACCAGGAGCTGATCCGCGATCTCAAGCGACCGCTGGACTTCCTCGGCGACGAGGCTCGTGCCCACTTCGACGCGGTGCGCGGCCACCTGCAGGATTGGGGCATCGACGTCGTGATCGACCCCGCCATCGTCCGCGGGCTCGACTACTACCGGCGCACGGCCTTCGAACTCGAGCACGCCGGGATCGGCTCCCAGGCGGTGCTCGTGGGCGGCGGGCGCTACGACGGCCTCGTCGAGAGCCTCGGCGGCCCCTCGACGCCCGGCGTCGGCTGGGCGCTCGGCATCGAGCGGACCTTCGATGCGCTCGACAGCGAGGGCGTGGCGGCGCCCGAGGCTCCGGGGCCGCTGGTGTTCCTCGTGCCGCTCGACGACGACGCCGTCTCCGAGGTGGCCCGCGAGGCGCAGCGCCTGCGCGGCCGCGTGTCCGCCGAGCACGCCTACCGGCGCCGCAACCCCGGCAAGGGGCTTCGTGACGCCGATCGGGCCGGCGCCCGTTTCGCGGCCCTGCGGGGTCCCGAGGAGCGCGACCAGGACGCCTGGCAGCTCAAGGATCTCGGCTCGGGCGAGCAGCGCGCCGTGGCGGCCGCCGACCTGCTCCCCACCCTCGAGCGGGCCGCGGCAGGGGGTGCCGCATGATGCGCAGCCACGACGCCGGCGAGCTTCGGCTCGCCCACGACGGCGCGGCGGTCGAGCTCGCCGGCTGGGTCAACCGACGCCGCGACCTCGGCGGCCTGATCTTCCTCGATCTGCGCGACCGCTCCGGTCTGGTGCAGGTGGTCGTCGAGCCCGACGCGCGCACGGCCTTCGAGGTCGCCGAGACGCTGCGCAGCGAGTTCGTCGTGCGGATCGGGGGGACCGTGCGGGCGCGCCCCGAGGACCAGCGCACCGACCGGCTCGCCAGCGGCGACGTCGAGGTGGTCGCCGACCGCGTCGAGGTGCTGTCCCGCGCCGAAACGCCTCCGTTTCAGGTCGACGGCAGCGTGGACGCGGGCGAGATTCGCGAGGAGTTGAGGCTCGAACACCGTTATCTTGATTTGCGCCGCCCCGAAGCGTTGGAGCCGCTGCTGGTCCGGCACCGCATCTCGAAGGCGATCTGGGACGCGCTCGATGCCCAGCGCTTCGTCCAGGTCGAGACCCCGCTGCTGACGCGATCGACCCCCGAGGGCGCCCGCGACTACGTGGTGCCCAGCCGCACGCAGCCCGGTCGTTTCTACGCCCTTCCGCAGAGTCCGCAGCTGTTCAAGCAGCTGCTGATGATGGCGGGCGTCGAGCGCTACTTCCAGATCGCCCGCTGCTTCCGCGACGAGGATCTGCGCGCCGACCGCCAGCCGGAGTTCACGCAGCTCGACGTCGAGATGAGTTTCGTCGATCAGGACGACGTTCTCGAGCTCAACGAGCGGTTGATGCGCGCCGTCGTCGAGGCGGCCGTGGGCCGCACCGTCGAGACGCCGTTCCCGCGTCTCCCCTACGTCGACGCGATGGAGCGCTTCGGGAGCGACAAGCCGGACCTCCGCTTCGGACTCGAGCTCACGCGGCTCGACGATCTCTTCGAGGGCACGGAGTTCCGCGGCTTCGCCTCGGTGCTCGACGCCGGCGGCGCCGTGAAGGCGCTCGTCGTGCCCGCGGCGCAGGCCGAGGGCCTGTCGCGGAAGGTGCTCGGCGAACTCGAGGACGTGGCCAAGCGCTACGGCGTGCGCGGCATGGCCTGGCTCAAGCGCGGCGACGACGGCTTCACGGGCCCGATCGCCAAGTTCCTTCGCGACGTCGAGGTCGCGGCCCTCGCCGAACGGGCTCCGGACGTCGGCGACACGATCCTGATCGTGGCCGACGCGTGGGCGAAGGCCTGCGAAGCCTTGGGCGCGGTGCGCTCGGAGCTGGCTCGGCGCCTGGAGCTCGCCGACCCCGAAGCGCTGGCCTTCGCGTGGATCGTGGACTTCCCGCTGCTCGACCAGGACGACGACGGAACGATCACCTACATGCACCACCCGTTCACGCGGCCCCACGACGAGGACCTCGGCAAGCTCGAGGACGATCCGCTCGCGGTGCGCGCCTACGCCTACGATCTCGTGCTCAACGGCAGCGAGATCGGCGGCGGGTCGCTGCGTATCCACGACGCCGCTCTCCAGGAGCGGATGTTCGCCGCGCTGGGCTTCTCGGCCGAGGAGGCCGAGGCGCGCTTCGGGTTCTTCCTCAAGGCGCTGCGCTACGGCGCACCGCCGCACGGGGGGATCGCCTGGGGCCTCGACCGTCTGGTGATGCTCCTGTCGGGCGCCGACTCGCTGCGCGACGTCATCGCCTTCCCCAAGAACCAGCGCGGCGCCGATCCGCTCACCGGGGCGCCGACGTCGATCGATCCCGAGCAGCTCGCGGCGCTGGCCCTGGCGCTCGCCGAGCGCGACGACGGCGAGGCCCCCGCATGATCCCGTTCCTGATCCTCGACGTCGACGGCACCCTCGTCGACAGCACCGGAAACGTACAGCCGTGCGTCTGGGAGGCGATCGAGGAGGCTCGCGGCGCGGGGATCCGGATCGCGCTCTGCACCGGCCGCCCCGGCCTGGGCGTGGCCCTGAAGATCGCCCAGCGCGTGGGGCCGAACAACCCGCACATCTTCCAGAACGGCGCCCACCTCGCCTACTGCAACGGCGAGAATCTGCAGGTCCGCGCGCTGCGCGAGGCCAACGCGATGTCCCTGATCGACCACGCGCGCGAGATCGGTGCGGTGCTCGAGCTCTACACGCCGAGCAACCTGTTCGTGGAGCGCCGCACGCCGATGAGCGAGGCCCACGCCAAGACGATCGGGGTTTCGGCGATCGTCCGCGATCTCAGCGACGTGGCCGCGCACGAGCCGGTGGTGCGCGCCCAGTGGGTGGTCGAGGACGACCTCCTCGCTGCGGTGCTCGGCTTCGAGCTCGACGGCGTGCAGACCTCGCACGCCACCAGCCCCGTGCTGCCCAGCGCCCACTTCGTGAGCGTGACCCGCGCCGGCGTCGACAAGGGCTCGGCGGTCCGCGAACTGGCGAAGACGCTCAACCTCAACCTCGCCAACGTGATGGCGGTGGGCGACAGCCAGGGCGACCGGAGCATGCTCGAGGCGGTCGGTCACCCGGTCGTGATGGCCAACGCCGATCCCGATCTCGTCGCCCGCTTCGAGCTGCGCGCCGGCGATGTCGAGTCGTGCGGCGTCGTCGAAGCGATCGAGCTCGCGCGGGAGCTCAAGACCGTCTAGGTCGGCGGTTCGGCGCCCCGCGGGGCGCCGGCACCGGTTTGCGGCGCCGAATGCGAGGAGCTCCGGCACCCGACGGTATGCTCTGCGCGACGGCAGCGGCTTCGTGCAGGGCGTGCTCCTGGCCAAGGAGGTCGGGGCCGAGGCCTTCGACCTGGCCACCCACCTCAGCCAGGAGAGCGCGGTGCGCGTCGTCGGCACCGTGCGCGCCGACGACCGGGCCCCGGGCGGCGTCGAGCTCGGCGTACGCGAGGTCGAGCTCGTCGCCGAGTCGGTCGACTACCCCATCACGCCGAAGGAGCACGGGGTCGACTTCCTCATGGAGAACCGGCACCTGTACCTGCGCCACCGCACGCCGTGGGCGCTGCTGCGGGTGCGCGACACCGTGATCCGCGCGCTGCACGACTTCTTCGCCGAGCGCGGCTTCGTCCGCTTCGACGCGCCGCTGTTCATGCCCACGGCCGTCGAGGGGACGACGAACCTGTTCGAGATCGACCTCTTCGGCGAGGACTCGGCCTTCCTGTCGCAGTCCGGCCAACTCTACGCCGAGGCCGGCGCGTTGGCGCTGGGCAAGGTCTACACCTTCGGGCCGACCTTCCGGGCCGAGAAGAGCAAGACGCGCCGCCACCTCACCGAGTTCTGGATGCTCGAGCCGGAGGTCGCCTACCTCGAGCACGAGGGCAACATCGCCCTGCAGGAGGCCATGCTCAGCTACCTCGTCGGCCGCGTGCTCGAGGACTGCGCCGACGAGCTCGACGTCCTCGAGCGCGACGTCGGCAAGCTCGAGCCCACCGCCGCCGGCGACTTCCCACGGCTGAGCTACGACGAGGCTCTGGCGCTGCTCGCCGAGAAGGGCGAGTCGCTCGAGTGGGGCGACGATTTCGGCGCGCCGCACGAAACGATCCTCGGCGAGAGCTTCGACCGACCGGTGGTGATCGATGCCTGGCCCACGAAGACGAAGGCCTTCTACATGCAGCCGTACGACGACGATCCCACGCGGGTGAAGTGCGACGACATCCTCGCGCCGGAGGGCTTTGGCGAGATCGTCGGAGGCTCGCAGCGCATCCACGACCTGGCGCTGCTCGAGCAGCGGATCGCCGAGCACGACCTCCCGGCCGAGGCCTTCGCCTGGTACCTCGACCTGCGCCGCTACGGCAGCGTGCCGCACAGCGGCTTCGGCATGGGGCTCGAGCGGGTGTTGGCCTGGATCACGGGCGCGTCGCACCTGCGGGAAGTGATCCCCTTCCCGCGCATGCTGACCCGGCTCTACCCCTAGGCGGCGCGCACCCCGACGGCGCTCAGCGCCGCGAGTCGAGCTCCGTCGGGACCCACACCCGGCCGAACAGCGTCTCCCCGCCCGGCTCCGCCGGCACGAAGGCGACCTCGCTGGCGCCGTTGGCGCGAGCGGTGGCCTCGAGGCTGCGGGCGAGGCTCCGCTCGGCGGCCACGCTGCGCGGCGGTGCTCCGGCCGGGAGCGCGATCGCCCAGGCCGTACCGCGGGCCCGATCGACGAGGAAGACCCGCGGCGCGGCCAGATCCTGCGGCCACAGGCCGTCTTCCGCCATCCGCTCGCGCAGCGCCGCCAGAATCGCCTCGCTCCGCGCCGTTCTCCCGTCGCGAACTTCGACCATCGTCTCCTCCCGCACGGGCTCCCCTACCGATCCGTCGTCGTCGGGCCGGACGAGGACGAGCGTGGCCCGGCTCCGCTCGACGGTCGGATCGGGCGCCTCCAGCTGCACGTCGGGCTGCGGGAGCGGCGCACGTTCGCGCACGGCGAGGGCCACGGCCACGGCCACCAGCAGGGCCGCGACGACGACCTGGGGGCGCAGCCAGCGGCTCACGGGAGGGCGTCGGCGAGAACGGTGGCGATCGCGGCGGCCAGCGGCTCGACGAGCACGTCGCCGACGAGATCGGTGGGCGCGAACTCGAGCAGGAGGCCGCGGCCGGCCGCGTCGGCGAGCGGGAGCAGCGGAGCGGCGATGACCGAGGGGGTGGCGTAGCCTCCCACCAGCAGCAGCTCCCGGCGGAGAACGTCGGCGTACCGGCGCCCCGTGTCGAGGTCGGGCAGCAGGTCGAGCAGGATGTCGCGCCGCAGCGAGATGGTCGCGTCCTCGGTCGCGTCGTTGGTGCCTGCGAGGGCGGCGGCGGCGTTGCGGCGGATCGCGGCGTCGAGCGTCGCCAGGTCGTCGGCCTCGCCGAGCCGGTAGAGCGCATACGAGCCCGGGGACGCATCGCCCACGTGCAGCGAGACGAAGAGATCGGCGTCCGCCGCGAGCGCGGCGCGGCGCGATGCGGTCGGCGCGGCGGCGCTCTCGCGGGTCAGCCGTACGTCGGCGCCGCGGTCGCGCAGGGCGGTGGCGAGCCGCTGCGAGAACGCGAGGGTCCGCTCCGCATCGCGGGCGGCGGCGGCCGTCGCGGCCAGCGGCCGCCACGGGTCGAGCACGACGAGCGGGCGTGTGTCGGCGGCGCTCGCGGGGGTTGCCGAGCCACCGCTGCGGACGAGAATCGCAAGTTGGAAGCCCGTTCCGGCCGGAAGCTCGACGACGTCCGCGCGAGCGCCCGAGGCGAGTTGGATGCGCACGTCGACCCCATCGCCGCTCGGGAACACGCTGGCGCGCACCACGCCGTTCCCTTCGAAGCTCTGCGCGCGCTCGAGCGACGTCCGGGCGATGCGGATCTGGACGGTCCCGAGACCGTCGTCGCGGTACGTGGCCACCGGGACGGGGGCGCTCAGGTCGATGCGCAGCGCTTCGGTGGGGATTCGGTCGAAGCGCACCGAGGCGACCGTGGCGCGAGGAAGGACCCCGACCACCCCCTCCTCCGGTCCCAGGTAGTGCACCGATCCGCCGAAGGCGCGCAGCACGGGCGCGACCGGGACGAAGACCTCGACCGTCGGACGCACCGCCAGCGCGGTTCCGATGGGCCGCCCGTCGAGACGGATCGCGCCCTCGCGCTCGGCTGCGGCGGGGTCGTCGCCGATCGCGAGCGCGAGGGTGCGCGCCCCGAGCGTGAAGGTCACCACGGCGGCGCCGTTGTCCACGGCGATGGCGGCGCCCATCGCGGCCGCGAGTTCGGGCGCCGGCGCGTAGGTGCTTCCGGGCACGAGCGCCGTGGTGGCCCCGGGAACCCGAACCCCCTGCACCGAGAGGCGCACCTGCCCCGGTTCGTCCTGGGCGAAGGCGGCGGCCGCGGCCCAGACGAGCAGGGCGGCCACGACGGCAACCAGGGTGCGCCGGGCTGTCACCGGCGCACCGCCGCCGCGTCAGCCATCGAGGGCGCGGTCGATGCGGCGCTGCGCATCCTTCTCCGACTGTTGACGACGCTTGTCGTAGTGCTTGCGGCCGCGCGCGAGCGCGATCTGCAGCTTGGCCCAGCCGTCCTTGAAGTACAGCTTGGTCGGCACGACGGTCAGCCCCTTGCGCTCGAGCGCATCCCGGATCTGCCGGATCTCGCGCTTGTGGAGCAGGAGCTTGCGGGTCCGGAGCGGCTCGTGGTTGTTGTAGCTGGCGAACGCGTAGGTGGGGATGTTCATCCCTTCGAGGACGATCTCGCCGTTCTGCACGCGGGCGAAGGCCTCGGCGATCGAGCCTCCCCCCTGGCGCAGCGACTTGACCTCGCTCCCCGTCAGGACGAGGCCCGCCTCGAAGGTCTCGAGGAGCTCGTAGTCGTAGCTGGCGCGGCGGTTGCGAAGCATCGCGGCATGATACCGAAGGTGTTGATGGGTAGGTGTGCGTATGTAGAAGAATTCACGAAAGAAATATTTGTGAATTCTCTATTGCACTAGGCGAGATCCAACATGCCTTCCACCTGCCGCGGAGTGACGTCGATCCGCACGGTGCCGCCCCGCGCGCTCCCTACGGCTTCGATCAACTCTGCCAGCCGGGATCGTGTCGCCGCGCGGACGAGGACGTGGAACGCGTAGCGTCCGCGGCGGCGTGCCACGGCGGCCGGCGCCGGACCGAGCACGGCCGACTCGCTCGCCCCCGCGACCCGGAGCCGCTGCGCGACGTCGGCGGCGATGCGCTCCGCGTCGCCGCGCGAGCGCGCCTGGATCTGGACGTTCGCCATGGCGGTGGCAGGCGGGAACCCCAGCCGTTCGCGACGCTCGAGCACCGCGCGTGCGTGCCCGTCGACCGCCGCCGCGGTGTCGTCGGAACGCAGCAGCTCGAGCACCGACGCGCGGGGCTGGAACGTCTGCAGGAGCAGCAGCGGCACCGGCCCGTCCGGACGCCACAGCTCCGGCAACTGCAGCAGGATGCGCGCGGACTCCTCGTCGGCCCGGAAGTCGCCGAAGTTGAGGAAGGCATCGAGATGCGTCACCGCCACGAGCGAGACGTTGGGAAGCGGCGTGTGGCGCAGCAGCGCGGTGGTCCCCACCACGACGCCGGGCGCTCCGGCCTCGAGCTCGGCGAGATCGTCGCGGCGATCGGCATCGAAGCGGGCGACGCGGAGTTCGGGAACCGCCTCGGCGACCGCCCCCGCGACCCACTCGGTGCCGGCCCCGCGTTGGGCGCCGAGGTCGAGCGAATCGCACGACGGGCACCGCTCGGGCGCCCGTTGCCGGGTGCCGCACTGATGGCAGCGCAGCGGAACGCCTTCGCGGTGGAACCGCAGCGGCAGGTCGCAGTTCGGGCAGGGAGCCACCCAGCCGCAGTCCGGGCAGCCGAGCGCGGCCGAGTAGCCGCGCCGCGGCGCGACGACAATCGCCTGCCTGCCGCGCGCCTCGACCTGCCGGAGGACCCGAACCAGGTCGGCCGTCAGGGGCCAGCCGGGCGTCGACGCGATGTCGCTGACGTGGAGCCGGACTCGGGGGTGCGGCACGGCGATCCGCCGCTCGGGCGCCGAGCGCTCGAAGGCCTCGGGCGGGAGACCCGCATCGGCGACCACGGCCGGCACTCCGAGCTCCGCCGCGCTGCGCAGCGCGAGATCGGGTACGAAGGGGCGGGCGCCGCTGCGCAGCTTGTAGCTCCCCGACCCGGCCTCGAGCACGACGATCGGGCCGGCGGCGGGGTGCGGCGCGTAGAGCGCCAGCCCCGTTCCCACGAGCACGCACGGCTCGCCGGCCTGGAGATGGCGCCAGACCGCACGCCGCTCGGCGTCGGACACGTCGCCGCTCACCGCCACCAGGGCCGCCCCGTCGAGTCGCGCTGCGAGCGCGTCGACGGTGGTCTCGAGCAAACCTTGCTCCGGGAGCAGCACGACCGGGACGGTGCCGTCTCGAACCGCGCGCGCCAGGAGCGGCGCCACGGCGTCGAGGCGATCGCTGCGGCGGCCGCCGTAGAGCGTGAGCACCTCGCCCGCCGGGAGGTCCGGGAGCTCGACGGCGACGCCCGCGTCGCCGCGGACGCTGCGCTCGGGCGCCTCTCCCCTGCGCAGCGGCGTCGGAATCGGCGCCTCGCCGTAGGCGGCGTAGCCCTTGGTCACCAGCGCCCGCGCCGCGCTCGGCGGGACGTCGGCCTGCCGCGCCAGCTCGGCCGCGGACGGCAGCGGCCCCTCGCGTTCGAGCCACGCCAGGGCCGCGCGTTGCGCCGCCCGGGGGGCCCCGTCGAGCTCGTCGTCGGCGGGGCGCACGAAGCGGAGCACGCGCACCGTGTCGGGCACCGCCTCCACGCGCTCCTCGACCAGCCCCTGCCGACGCGCGACGTCGAGCGCCGCCGCATCGAGGCCGCCGGCCGGCGTCCAGGCCTCGTCGATCGCCCCCAGGCCGTCGATCGAGCGCACCGTATCCGCGGCTCCCGGAACGGCACGAACCCGGTGCTCGAGGGGATCGTTCAAGCCGACGGCGACCATGCCGGCGAGCAGAACGCCGGCGGGGGCCGCGTGCGCCGCCGCCGCTGCGGGCAGATCGGCGGCGAGCCGGGGGTGGACCCAGGGACGCCGGTCGAGCCAGTCGATGACCTCACGCAGCTCGAGCGCCTCGGCGGACCGCACCTCCGAGGCGCCGACGACGAGGCCGATCCGCACGCCGCCCTGCCACGGCACCACCACGCGGCGGCCCACGGCGCCGGAAGCGTCCGCCGCCCCGCCGGAGTCCCCGACCTCGCCCGTGTGCGGCGCGAGGTAGCGGAGCGGGCCGAGCGGCAGCGGCAGCAGAACGTCGAGGCTTCGGGGCACGGCCGAGCATACCGAGGCCCCCGCGCCGGCGGTCGGGCGCCGCGACGGCGGCCGGTATGATCCCGGCATGTCCTCTTCCGACTCGTCCCGCTACCGCGACGCCGGCGTCGACCTCGAGGCCGCGGATGCCGCGCTCGAGCGCATCCGTGCCGACGTCGCCTCGACCGCCAACGAGCACGTGTTGGCCCAGGTCGGGGCGTTCGGAGGGTTGTTCGCCCTTCCGGAGGTGGAGCGGCCCGTCCTCGTGGCCTCGACCGACGGGGTCGGGACCAAGACGCGGGTGGCCGCGGCGCTCGGAGGGTGGCGCGGGATCGGCCGCGACCTCGTGCACCACTGCATCAACGACATCGCCGTGCAGGGGGCGCGGCCCTTGTTCTTCCTCGACTACCTCGCAGCGAGCGAGCTCGATCCGGACGTCGTCGGCGATCTCGTGGGCGGCATCGCCGAGGCCTGCCGGGCGCACGGCGTGGCCCTGCTCGGCGGTGAAACAGCCGAGATGCCCGGCGTCTAC
>CBDUCW010000028.1:0-13464 GCA_965365745.1 uncultured Trueperaceae bacterium | reverse complement strand
GCTCCTCGGAGAGGAAGCGCTCGAAGAGCAGGTCCATCCCGACCGGGTCGACGGCCGTTCGAATCGGGCCGGTCAGGGGCGTGCGGCCGACGTGCCGCTGCCGAGGAACGCCGTGACCCCGTCGGCCAGGGCCTCGGCGACGGTCGCCTGGTACGCGGCGTCGGCGAGGCGCTTCCCCTCCTCCGGGTGGTTGACGAAGCCGATCTCGACGAGGATGGCCGGGATGCGGGCGTTGCGGAGGACGAGCAGCGGGAGCTCCTTGATGCCCCGATCGTGCGCGCCCGTCGCGTCGACCATCACGCTCTGCACGGTCTCGGCGAAGGACCGGCTGTACTGCAGCTGGTTCTCGCGGAGGATGTTCCGGACGAGGTCGTCGCCGGCGGCCAGGATCTCCTCGGTGCGGGCGCGGCCGAGCTCGCCGCCGCCGTTCTCCTTGATGGCGATCTCGATCAGGCGCGGGTCGAGCGGACGGCCGAACACGTAGGTTTCGATGCCGTGCGCGTCCGACGAGTAGGCCGAGTTGGCGTGGATCGACAGGAACACGTTGCGGTCGGTCGATGCGAAGTCGGCCCGTTCGGTGAGCTCGATGAACTCGTCGCGGTCGCGGGTGAGGATCACTTCGACGCCGCGCGCCTCGAGCAGGTCGCGCAGCTCGAGCGCGACCGCGAGCACGACGGTCTCCTCGCGGGCGTAGCGCGACAGGGCGCCCGGGTCGTGGCCGCCGTGCCCGGCGTCGATCACGACCGTCTTGCGGATCGGTTCGGCGGGCGCGACGGCGAGGGCCGCGTCCCCGGTCGATCGCAGGGCCTCCACGGCCGGCCCGGACAGGCCTGCACCGACGTCGACGTAGAACGTTCCCGATTCCGTCTCCGCGAAGCGATAGCCGGCACCGTCGGGCGCGAGCGCGTGGCGACTCTCGAGGACGAGAGCCGGGGCGCCGTCGAGGGTAGCGCCGTAGAGCCTCGCGAGCGGCCCGTCGGCGAAGCTCCGATCGATCGGGGGCAGCGCGCTGCCGGGAAGCCGCACGATGAGCGTGCCCCCGGGCGCGTCGCCCGCGGCGCCGGCTCGGACGGTGACCGGGACCGAGCCCGGCAGATCGATCGCGACCCGAACGTAGCCGTCGTGGATGCCGACGCGGGGAGCGCCGACGACGGCGACCGTCGGTTCGGGCGGAAGGTCGACGGTGAGCAGGCGCTCCTCCGGGAGCCAGTCGTGCGCCGCGCCGAAGGCCTCGGCGATCGGGGTGATGGCGACGTAGCTGCTGCCGTCGACGAGGATCGCCTGCGGGACCGGGCGGGCAAAGGGCGCGCCGTCGACCGTCATCACGTCGGAGCGCTTCTCGAGTCCGGCGTCGACGTCGGCGGTGGCGCGGAGTCGCGCCGTGGTGGCGCCGCGACGGAACACCAGCGTCTTCGTCGCGTCCTCGAACTCGACCTCGAGCCCCAGCGCCTCGCCGAAGGGCAGCGCCTTCGCGAAGGCGTCGCTGCTGTTGCCCCAATCGATGAAGTAGTACGGCCCTGCGGCGTCGAGCAGGGCGTTGTCGACCGCGAGCAGGTTGTAGCGCTGTTGGCCCGTCGCGGCGCCCGCCAGCAGCAGAATCGCGAGCACCCAACCGACGATCGGCAGGCGTCCGAAGGTCGGACGCGCGAACGACGGAGGCGGGGAGAACGACGGGCGAGCGATGCGAGTCACGACGGTCGGGAGTCTAGCACGCACCGGCCTCGCGCCATGCGAGGTTTCTCGCGGCCCTGACGGCATCCCTGGGGTTCGATCGGTGCCCGGCGTGGGCTCAGGATTCGCTCGATCGCGACCCGTCGTCGGCCGCGTCGCCGTTCGGAGCTTCCGGGGTCGGCTCGGCCACCGGGGCACCTGCGTCCGGCGGCGACGCTTCCGCGCGGTCCAGGACCCGTCGCCCGATGTACTCGAGCATCACCGGATCCGCGTCGACGCCGGGGATGCGCTTGCGGAGCTCGGCTTCGCCCACGAGCTCGTAGGCGCCCGACTCGAGGTGCTCGTAGACGGCCCGGTAGTCCTGCGTCAGGGCGTTGACCAGCTCGGCCGTGCGCACGAAGTGATCGCTCACGTCGTCCCGGTAGGCCTCGAGTTCCCGTTCCAGCCGGCGCACCTCGGCCGCGTCCCCCTGTCGCCGCAGCAGCGCGAACGCCACCCCGAATCCGAGGAGCGTTCCGACGATCCCGCCGACGACGAGCCACAACCACCACACCATGCCGATCAACCTCCGCCGGCGAGCATACCAGCGGCGCAGGGCGCGCCCCGAGCGCGGTGGTTCAGGAGCGCGGCCGACCCGTGAGGTCGAGGTCGTAGCGCTCGAGCCAGGCCACGAGCTGCCCCAACGTGGCGTTCGCGCCGCAGAGGATGGGGGCCACGACCCGACCTTCGAGATCGGGAACCGACCCGCCCTCGAGGGCCGCGAGCACGCACGATGCGGCCGGCTCGACGAGGAGCTTCTCGGCATCGAGGAGATCGACGAGGCTGCCGAGCGCCGCCTCGTCGGATACGACGATCACGTCGTCGACCGCGTCGCGGACGATCTCGAAGGTTCGCCGGCTCGGGCTCCGCGCTCCGAGGCTCTTGGCGACCGACGTGAAGGCCGGCAGCTCGACGACGGTTCCGGCGGCGAGCGAGCGAGCCATCGAGTCGGCGCCCCGGGTCTCGACCCCGATCACCCGAACCTGCGGCGCGCGGGCGCGCAGCGCCGACGCGATGCCCGAGATCAGTCCGCCGCCCCCGATGGAGCAGGCCACGACCTCGACGTCGGGGCGCTGCTCGAGCAGTTCGAGCGCGATCGTGCCCTGCCCCGCGATCACATCGGGGTGATCGAAGGGGGGGATCATCGTCCGCCCGTCGCGCTCGGCGAGCTCGATCGCATGGGCGTTCGCGGCGTTCCAGTCGTCCCCGTGCAGCACCACCCGTCCGTCGAGCGCCCGGACGTCGTCGACCCGCTCCGGCGCGCTGGTTTCGGGCAGGACGACGGTCGCTTCGCAGCCCGCCACCCGGGCCGCGAAGCACAGCCCAAGGCCGTGGTTGCCGGCCGAGGCGGCGATGACGCCCCGCGACCGCGCGTCGTCGTCGAGCGATAGCACGGCGTTGAGGGCGCCGCGGACCTTGAAGGCGTGGGTCGGCTGCAGGAATTCGAGCTTGGCTACGACCTCGGCGCCCAGGGCGTCGCTGGCGTGCTCCAGCCGGCGCACCGGCGTGGGCGTCAGGTACGGGGCGATCCGCTCGCGCGCCGCCTCGATCGCGTCGATCGGAATGCACGGTTCGCAGGGGCCGGAGTCGCGGTCGCTGGCCCCGCGCGTCGGCCCGCTCCCGAGGTCGCTGCGGGCACGTTCGTTGGAGACAGGGGGCACGTGGCGAGTATAGCGACGCATCCCCGGCCGCCCCGGCGGGCTCGGACGGCTAGCCGGCGGAGTCGGCGCCGGCGCGTCCGCGGGCGACGTCGAGGTCGCGCTGGAGCGCCTCGAGCGTCGCGCGCAGCGGCTCGACGGCGTCGCCGGAGAGCGAACCGATCAGCGTTCGGACCCGCTCGAGTTGCTGGCCGGCACGAGCCGGATCCGATGCTTCCAGCGCCGCTTCGGCCGCGGCGAGGGCGGACCGAGCGGCGTCGACCGGAGGGATCGACAGGCCGGCCACGGCATCGAACAGCTTCGCGCAGGCCTCGAAGTCGCCCTCGTCGCGCGCGAGTTCGGCGGCCGCGAGGTAGTGGCCCAGCGCCGCGTCGTCCGATCCGCCACGGTGGAAGTGGTCGGCGATCGCGGCCGAGAACGACAGCGGCGCGTGCGCCTCGAGCCAGGTCGCGATCTTGAGGTGGGCGATCGGGCGGTCGCCGAAGGGGACCGTGCGGAGTGCGGCGCGGCGCAGGAGCTCGCTGTGGAAACGGTACTCGGACTCCCCCGGAAGGCTCGAGCTCGCCTGCTGGACGAGCAGCGAGGGCTCGGTGAGGGCTCGGATGGTGGCGTCGGGGTCGCCCGCGGCGAGGGTTTCGAGCAGCCCGCCCCAGCAGCGCTCGCCGACGACGGCCGCCTGGGCCAGCAGGCGCCGCGCCTCGGGCGAGACGAGGTCGAGACGGGCTTGGAGCAGGTTCGTGAGCGAGCCCGCCACCGAGCGCTCGCCGGTCAGCGAGAGCGCGCGCCCGAGTTCGAGCACCGACGCCGGTACGCCGCCCACCTGTTCGACCAGCGCGTTCGCGGCGATTCGCAGCTCCGGGCTCGACACGTGGTCGAGCAGGGTTCGACTCTCGGCCGCGGAGAGCGGCCTCAACGGGATCACGTTCGCCTCCGTGACACGAGGCTCGGCGCGCATCGTACGAACGGCGAAGATGGGTGCGTCGGCGCCGCCGAGGAGGCCCCATAGATCGTTCAGCGTCGGGTCGAGGGCCTCGTCCTCGATGAGGAGGACGAGGGGGCGTCCGCTCGTCCGCGCGTACGCTTCGAGGACGTCCCGCCAGGCGATCAGGGTGCGGTCGACCTTGCGGCGCTCGAGTCGGGTCCACGAGCGCGCCGGGGCCAGACCGAGGCTCGCCAAGACGATCCCGTGCCACCGTTCCTCGCCCGGAAGCAGCGGCTCGAGCCGGTCGCGAACCTGCTGGGCCGAGACGGCCCGTTCCTCGCCGTCCCGGAGTCCGAGCAGCGGCCGGGCGAGAAGCTGCCACCGGAACGGCTCGGTGGGCTGAACCGTGAGCCGCACGACCTCGGCGTCGGCGGCGATGCGGTCGGCGAACTCACCGAGGAGGCGGCTCTTGCCCATGCCGGTGTCGCCGAACACGATCGCGCGGCGCGCGCGCCCGGTCTCGACCGCCGCATCGAGCTCGGCGCGGAGCGCGGCCAGCTCGCGGCTGCGTCCCACGAACGGGATGCCGGAGAAGGGATCGCTCGCCTGGGCCGCCCGCTCGTCCACCAATCGGTAGGCCTCGCGTACGTTCGGGAAGCCGTCGAGGTGGAGGGCCGCGGTGCGTTCGTAGGCCATGCCGTGGCGGGTGAGCTCCCAGGTCTCGGGGCCGACCCAGACCTCGCCGTCGGCGGCCGCCTCCTCGATGCGGGCGGCGAGATTGACCGAGCTTCCCATCACCGTGTAGTCCCGCACCCGCCCGGAGCCGACCGAGCCGGCGATCACCGTGCCGGTGGTCACGCCGGCGCGCCCCTGCAGCGGCGCGCCGCGCTCGCGTCCGACCGCTTCGATCGCTGCAACGGCCGCGGCGGCGGCACGTACGGCCCGCTCCGGATCGTCGGCGTGGGCGTGCGGGGCCCCGAACAGGGCGATCAGGCCGTCGCCACGGAAGGCGTCGACGTAGCCGTCGAAGTTCTCGATGATCCCGGCCACCACGGTCAGCACCTCGTCGGCGAGGTCGCGCACCTCTTCGGGATCGAGGTCGCGCGTCATGGCGCTGAACGAGGCCAGATCCACGAAGACGGTGCTCACGCGACGCCGCTCGCGCCCGGCGAGCTGCGGTCCCAGCGGCGAGCCGCACATTCCGCAGAACCGCATGCCGGACGGGTTGACCGTTCCGCAATCGGGGCACGTCATCGTCGATCAATCTACACGCCCCGGTGCACGCGCCGGGTCCGATTTTCGTCAGAATCCGAGCCGGGGCACCGGATCGACGAACACGCCGTTCGAGCTGACGTACAGCCGCAGGGTGTCTTCCCGGATCAGCGAGCCGCCGCCCAGGTAGCCGAGCAGCTGACCGCCCCGCACCCGGTCGCCGGCATCGACCAACGGGGGGCGCAGGTTGAGGTAGATCGACATGAGGCCACCGCCGTGGTCGATCACGACGACGAAGCCGTCGTTGGCTCCGGTCCAGCTCGTGGTGATGACCTCGCCGTCGCCCACGCTCCGAACCGGTGCCCGCGCATCGGTCGCTCGGATCTCGATGTACGAGCGGCCCTGGCTCGGGGCAAAGGAGCCGGCGAGGCGCCCGCGGGTGGGCACGAAGTAGCCGGCGGCGGTCACCCCGTCGGCGATGGGGGCCTCGCTGGCGGCGCGGGCGAGGTCGTTGCGGCGGAGCTGATCCTGCTGCTCCCGCTGCCGCTCTTCGAGCCGCGCCTCGGCCGCGTTGCGCAGCTCGCGTTCGCGCTCGATGCGCTCGCGTTCGCGGGCGGTGGCCGTCACGAGGTCGCGCAGGTCCTCTTCGAGTTCACGCTGGCGCACGAGTTCGGCCCGGCGCTGCGCGCGCTGGCCGCCGAGCGCGGCGTCGAGCCGGGCGACGATCGACGCGAGCTCGGCGCGGCTGGCCTCGAGCCGCGCTTCCTGCTCGGCGAGCGCGTCCTCGGCCGCGCTCTGCTCGGCGATCTGCCTCGAGAGCTCGGTCTGCAGGCCGGTGAGGCGCTGCAGCAGGTCGTTCAGTTCGGTCACCACCGCGACGTCCTGCTCGGCCAAGCGGCCGAGAAAGCGGTTCTTCACCTGCAGGTCGTGGAAGCTCTCGGCGCCCCCGAAGACCTGCGCGAAGCGCGGCGCCCGGCGCCGGTGGAGGTTGGTCAACAGGCCCTGGATCCGCTCCTGGAGCTGGAGCAGCTCCGATTCGGCCTGTGCGATCTCGGCCTCGGTGGCCGCGCGGTCGGTCCGGAGGCGCTCCAGGCGTACGCGGGTGGCGTCGCGCTCGAGGCGGACCTGCTGGAGTTCCGCGGCCACGGAGTCGCGGTCGCGGATCGCCGCGGTGACGTCGGCTTCGGTCTCGGCCAGGAGGGCGTCGAGCCGTTCGATCTCGGCGTCGCGGGTGGCGACGAGTTCCTGGTAGCGCTCGACCTCGTCTTCGAGGCGCTCGAGTTCGGCGGTGTCCACCTGGCCGGTCGCGGGGAGGGCGACGACGAGGAGGGCGATCAGCGCGAGCGCAGCGCGCCGGATGCCCATCGGGGTCGCGCCCCGCGATGCCGGGCGACGCGGCGCAGGCGGGCGCGCGGATCGCCGTCCGGTCACGTTCGCTCGCGCAGGTTCTGCGAGACCGAGATGGCGCTGCCCACGAGGCCGACGAGGATGGCGAGGGTGGTCAGCAGGCCCGCGACCTGGGCGAGGAGCATGCGGTCGCGCACGAAGGGGACGAACGGGAGCTGCCCACCGAGGCGCTGCACGATGAACTGGTAGCCCGGAACGATCAGGCCCAGCGTGACGACGGCGCTGATGAGGCCGAGCAGGAAGCCCTCGATCAGGAACGGCGCCCGGATGAAGCCGCGCGTCGCGCCCACGAGCTTCATCACCTCGATCTCCTTCTCGCGCGCCGCGATCGCGGCGCGGATCGAGTTCACGATCGCGAAGAGCGCGCTCGAGAGCAACACCACGATCAAGATCGATCCCACCACCCGCAGCGCATCGTTGATCGCTAGGAAGGTCTTCACGGCGTCGGATCCGTCGACGACGTCGGTGACGCCGGGCAGCAGCCGCAGCCGGTCGCCCACGGCGAAGGTCTGCGCCGGGTCGAGGATGCGCAGTTCGATCGTCGGCGGGAGCGGGTTCGCGAACAGGTTCGCGGCCTGCTCGAGCGACGGGTACTGCTCGACGAGCGTGCCGAGGTTCTCGTTGGGCGAGCGGTAGACCGCGCGGTCGACCTCGTTCCAGCCGCGAATCGTTTCGAGCAGGCGCGGCGCGTTGGCCTCCGGGCCGAGGAAGGCGGTGACCTCGAGCTCGTTCTGGAGGGTCGCGAGGAACTCGTTGAGGTTGAGCGACACGAGGCTGAAGCCCGCCAGGATCGTCAGCGAGAGCGTGGTGGTGGTGATGGTGGCCACGCTCGCGACCCAGTTCGAGCGGATCGCACGCAGCGCCTGCTGGAGGGCGTACATGACCCTCAGATATACCAACCTGCGCGGGGTCCCGGGGGGCTCCGCCGGGGGCCCGGACCGGACGCCGGCCCGCGGGCGGCCGAACGGGGCTGGCGTTCGGCCGACGCGCGGCCGGCCCGGCACGAGGGCGGCGCGCGTGGCCGGAGTCACGGGCCCGAGGAGGGCGCTGCGCCTCGCCCCGACGGGGGTGCGGAGTCCGCGCCGCCGCCGGTGTTAGGAACTGCGTTGCCCGGGCGCCGGTGCCGCCCGTACAGTCGGGCGAATCCGACTTCGCCACGCGCGTGCGCCCGCCCCACCCATCCCGAGGACCCTGCCATGCCCTACATCGTCGACGTCTCCGCCCCGCTGCCCGACGACCTCGAACCGGTCGTCGAGGTCATCGCCCGCGCCTTCGACATCACGCCCGAGAAGGCGGCCCGGCTGGTCGCACGTGCCCCCGGCGCGATCACGCGCCCGGTCGGCGAGCGCGAAGCTCGTGCCGTCGCGCAGGTGGTGGCGGCCGCGGGCCTCGAGGTCGCCGTCCGCGAGGTGGATGCCGCCGAGGATCGCGCGGGCGGAGCCTCGCGGGCCGAGGCCGGTGCGACCGCCGTCTCCGCGCCCGACGACACGCGGACCGCCGGCGACCGCAGCATCGCGGACGGGAACGAGGGTGCGGACGCGCGTTCGCCAGCCCGCGCCGCCGATCCCATCGCCGCCGATCCCATCGCCGCCGAGCGCGAGCCGGACGAGGCTTCGCCCGCCACCGCAGTCGCGGAGGAGACCGAGGCCCCCCAGGCGCCGGACGCCGCGATGGCCGCTGACCCCGAGCCCCGGCCCGCGGCGACTCCGGAGGCGCAGCCGACCGTGCCCCGCGCCGCGGGCCGCGGTCGCGTCGTCGCGGCCGCCGTCCTCCCCCTCGTGGCCGCACTGCTCGTCGCGCTCGGTGCGGTGATCGGGGTCCTGTACCCCGGCTGGCGCAGCGACGAAGCCGCGGCGGCCGCGCGCGAGGCTCGCGCCCTGGCGATCGCCGTCGAGGCCGCCGTGGACGCGGCCGGCGTCTCGATCGACGGGGCGGCTTCGCCGGTCGACGCGCTGACCGCGGGCGACGCGAGGCTCGCGCTCGCGGGACCCGTTCGGCTGTCCCGGCGCGCGCTCGAGCCCGCGGGCTACGCCTTCGTGCTCGTCGTCGCGCCCGATGGGGAACGGCTCGCCGGCTGGCCGACGTCGCGTGACCTCGTCCCTGCCCTGGCCGACGCCGCGCGGAGGGTGGCGCGGGGAGCGACGGTCGAGAGCGCACCCGCGCCGTGGGGCCTCGACGCCGTCGTGGCCGTGGAGGCATCCACGCGGATCTCGGCGCCCGACGGCCTCGTCGAACTCGCCGCGGCGCCGATCGCGCGCGACGGTTCCGTGGTCGGGCACGTCGTGCTCGGCGCCCCCGGCGGGGCGGCCGACGCTCGCCTCCGCCTGGCGATCCTGCTCACGGCGGGGGCCGGCGTGGTGCTCGTCCTCGTGGCGATCGGGATCGGCGCCGCGCTCGGACGCCCCCGGCCGCGCTGAAGACGCGAGGGATTCGGCCGGGCCCCACGCTCGGGCCCGGCCGTCGGGTGCCGCGCGCTACGGCATCGGGTGGCGCCGGGCCACCTCGACGACCTCGCTGCGAATCGAATCGGCGTCGCCGCCGCCGAGCGCCCGGTCGATGAGCTCGGCGACCGTTGGCATCTCGTCCGGCGTGAAGCCGCGCGTGGTGATGGCCGGGGTTCCGATGCGGATGCCCGACGTGGTGAACGGCGACTCCGGGTCGAACGGGATCATGTTCTTGTTCACCGTGATGTTGACCTCGTCGAGCAGCGCCGAGGCCTTCTTGCCGGTGAGGTCCTTGGGTCGCAGGTCCATCAGGAACACGTGGTTGTCGGTGCCGCCCGAGACGATCCGGTAGCCTCGCGACGCGAGCTCGTCGGCCAGGCGCCGGGCGTTGGCGACGATCTGCTCGCTGTAGCTGCGGAACTCGGGGCGCAGGGCCTCGAAGAAGGCCACGGCCTTGCCGGCGATCACGTGCTCCAGCGGTCCGCCCTGCGTGCCCGGGAACACCAGCTTGTCGATGCGCTTGCCGAGCTCGGGGTCGTTCGACAGGATCAGGCCCGCACGGGGTCCGCGCAGCGTCTTGTGCGTCGTGGTCGTCACCACGTGGGCATGGGGGACGGGACTCGGATGCACGCCGCTGGCGACGAGGCCGGCGATGTGGGCGATGTCGGCGACCAGGTAGGCGCCGACCGCGTCGGCGATCTCACGGAACGCCTCGAAGTCGATCGTGCGGCTGTAGGCCGACGCGCCGCACAGGATCATGGCCGGTTCGTGCTCCTCGGCCAGGGCCCGGACCGTGTCCATGTCGATGCGCTCGGTGTCGGCGTCCACCTGGTAGCCGGCGATCTTGTAGTTGATGCCCGAGAAGTTCACGGGGCTGCCGTGCGTGAGGTGGCCGCCGTGCGCGAGGTCCATCCCGAGCACGGTGTCGCCGGGCTCGAGCAGCGCCATGTAGACGGCCAGGTTCGCCGACGAACCCGAGTGCGGCTGCACGTTCGCCCAGGCGGCGCCGAAGAGCTCCTTGGCCCGCGCGATCGCGAGCCGCTCGACTTCGCAGCCGCCGTACCAGCGGCGCCCGGGGTAGCCCTCGGCGTACTTGTTCGTCAGCACCGAGCCGACTGCCTCCATCACCTGCGGAGAGGTGAAGTTCTCGGAGGCGATCAGCTCGAGGCCGTCGCGCTGGCGCTCGAATTCGCGCTCGATCAGCGCGAACACGGCGTCGTCGCGGGGCGGGGCGTCGATCGTGGCGTTGCGATCCATGGGCGGAGTATAGCAGCGCGCAGGCGCCGCCCAAGTCTGCTCAGAATCTCAAGAAAAGCCGTTCAGGACGACGCTTCGTCGCTCTCCGCGGGGTCGGCGTCCGGCCCGGCATCGCTCGGTGTCGGTCCGTCGCTCCACGCCACATCGAGACCCGCGGGGCCGTAGTGGGCCCAGCCCAGCGCCGGACCGCTGCGGCCCTCGGGATCGGCGGCGACGTCCCGCACGAGACGCGGCAGCGCGGCCGCCGTGGTCTCGATGACGTCGAGCCCCGCGAAGGCGTCCGCAGCGACCCAGGCGAGGTCGCCCTCGGAGCAGGGCGGGACCCGCGACCAGCCGACCGGCGCCGTGAAGTAGAGCAGCGTCGTGATCGGCCCGCCCGGGCGGTCGTGCTGCAGCACCCGGCGGAGGCGCAGCGGCGCGGCCAGGTCGTCGCGGCGCAGCCCCGTTTCCTCCTCGAGTTCGCGCATCGCGCTCGCGCGCAAGCCGCCCAGTTCGTCGGCCTCGACGAGCCCCCCCAGCCCCGTCCATCGTCCGGGCGCGAAGCGCTTGGCGTCGCTCCGTCGGAGCAGCAGCCAGCGTCGGCCTGCCGACGCGCCCTCCCGGCCCTCGGCGCCGGCCGAGGTGTACAGCACGATCGTCGTGTAGGCGGCGAGCGCGTCGGCCTCGGCGGCGGGGTGGCGTGGGGTCGGCACGCCCGATTCTAGACGTCGTGCCGCCGTAGACTGCCGGCCATGGACACGACCCGACTCGGAACCACCGGCCTCGAAATCTCGCGCATCGCCCTGGGGATGATGAGCTACGGCGACCCGTCGTGGCGGCCGTGGGTGCTGCCCGAGGCCGAGGCGGAGCCCTTCGTGGTGCGCGCCCTCGAGCTCGGGATCAACCTCTTCGACACCGCCGACATGTACTCGCTCGGCGTGTCCGAGGAGATCACCGGCCGCTTGCTCGGGCGGCACGCGCGCCGCGAGGAGGTCGTGATCGCGACGAAGGTCTTCTTCCGCTGGGGTGATGCGCCGAACCTCGGCGGGCTGTCGCGCAAGCACATCTTCGACTCGGTCGAGGCGTCGCTGCGGCGTTTGGGTACCGACTACATCGACCTCTACCAGATCCACCGCTGGGATCCGAACACGCCGATCGAGGAGACCGTGGAGGCGCTGCACGACGTGGTCAAGGCCGGCTACGTCCGCTACCTGGGCGCCTCGTCGATGTTCGCCTGGCAGTTCGCCAAGGCGCTCGGCACGGCCGATCTCCGGGGCCAGGCGCGCTTCGTCTCGATGCAGAACCACTACAACCTGCTCTACCGCGAAGAGGAGCGGGAGATGCTCCCGCTGTGCCGCGATCGGGGCATCGGCGTGCTGCCGTGGAGCCCGCTGGCACGCGGCTGGCTCACGCGGCGCCCCGACGCCTGGCGGAGCACGGCGCGCGGCGACAGCGAGACGATCGCCGACCGGTTGTACGGATCGGAAGCCGACGTGGCGATCGCGAATGCCGTCTGCGACGTCGCCGACGAGCGCGGGGTGCCGCCGGCGCAGGTCGCGCTGGCATGGTTGTTGTCGCGCCCTGCAATCGACGCCCCGATCGTGGGCGCGACGAAGCTCGGCCACCTCGAGGACGCGGCCGCCGCGGCCGAACTCGAGCTGGGCGATGACGAGATCGCGCGGCTCGAGGCCCCGTATCGACCGCGCGCGGTCGCGGGGCACGCATGACGGACGCATCGATGCCTCGGCGTCGTCTCGGCGCGTCGTCGCTGGTCGTGTCGCGCATCGGCCTCGGCTGCATGTCGCTCGGCACCGATCCGGCGCAGGCGACCGAGATCGTCGCGGCGGCGCTGGACGCCGGCGTCACCCACCTCGACACCGCCGACCTCTACGACGCTGGGCGGAACGAGGAGATCGTCGGAGCGGCGCTGCGAGCGCTCGGCGCCCGGGACGCGGTGACCGTGGCGACGAAGGCGGGCAACGAACGGCGCGCGGACGGCGCGGGGTGGAGCTGGAACCCCGATCCCGACTACCTCGAGCGCGCGCTCGAGGCGTCGCTGCGCCGCCTCGGCCGCGACCACGTCGACCTGTTCCAGCTGCACGGCGGCACGCTCGACGACCCGATCGACGACATCATCGAACGCTTCGAACGCCTCCAGGATCGGGGCCTCATCGGCGCCTACGGCATCAGCAGCATCCGGCCCAACGTGATCCGGGCGTGGCTCGAACGCGCGCCCCGCCTCGCCAGCGTGCAGCTCCAGCTCAGCCTGCTCGACCGACGCCCCGAGGAGGCCGTGCTCGACGCCCTCGCCGCGGGCGACGTCGCGGCCATCGTGCGCGGCCCCGTGGCGCGGGGCCTGATGGCCGGCAAGCCGCCCAC
Source organism: uncultured Trueperaceae bacterium (assembly GCA_965365745.1). GTDB lineage: Bacteria > Deinococcota > Deinococci > Deinococcales > Trueperaceae > CBDUCW01. The sequence goes on along the minus strand of CBDUCW010000028.1, from coordinate 496 downwards.
GTCCTACCTCGGCCACGACGGCGACGCGGTCGGTGCCGCGGCCGCCGCCGTGGCGCGCGTGGCGGCCGCGGGCCCCGGTCGAACCCCTGCCCAGGTGGCCATCGGCTGGGCGCTCGACCATCCGGCCGTGGCGATGGCGATTCCGGGGGCGAGCTCACCGCGTCAGGCACGCGACAACGCCGGTGCCGCGGCCCTCGACCTGGCCCCCGAGGAGCGCGCCACGCTCGATCGCGCGGTGCCTGCGCTTCGCTACGAGAAGCACCGCTAGCGCGATCCCGGCTCGCGGGTACTGGCGGACTCTCCCGTCGGCGGCTCGTCGGTACCGGCGATCGACCAGTCGTACTGGTCGGTACCCGACATCCCGTGCGCGAGACGCAGGAACGCTTCGGGATCGCCGACCCCTACGTCATCGTGGAGTACGAGGGCCGACGTCGTCAGGTGACCGGGGAGGCAACTTCGACGGAGCGCGTCGGGGTGGGCATCGATGAAGGAGAGG
>CBDUCW010000027.1:0-13604 GCA_965365745.1 uncultured Trueperaceae bacterium | reverse complement strand
CGACTCCGGCGCGCGGGCGTACAGGTCACGGATCTCGGTGAAGATCCCGGTATAGGTCGCCGGGTTGCTGCGCGGCGTGCGCCCGATCGGCGACTGGTCGATCTCGATCACCTTGTCGACGTGCTCGCTGCCGACGATCTTGTCGTGCGCGCCGGGTACGGCCTTGGCGCGGTAGAGCTGCTTGGCCAGCGAGGCGTGCAGGATGCTGTGCACCAGCGTCGACTTGCCCGAGCCCGAGGCGCCGGTCACGCAGGTCATGGTGCCCAGCGGGATCTCGACGTCGATGTTCTTGAGGTTGTGCTCGCGCGCGCCCTTGACGGTCAGCTTCTTGCCGTTCCCGTCGCGGCGCTTGGTGGGGGTGGGGATCGACTTCTCGCCGCGCAGGTAGGCCGCGGTCAGCGACTCCTTGTGCTTGGCGAGGTCCTTCGGCGCGCCCTCGGCGACGACCTTGCCGCCGTGGATGCCCGCGCCGGGGCCGAGGTCGACGATCCAGTCGGCCGAGCGCATCGTGTCTTCGTCGTGCTCGACCACGATCAGGGTGTTGCCGAGGTCGCGCAGCGAGAGCAGCGTCTTGAGCAGGCGGGCGTTGTCGCGCGGGTGCAGGCCGATCGACGGCTCGTCGAGCACGTAGAGGACGCCGGTCAGGCCGGAGCCCACCTGCGTCGCGAGGCGGATGCGCTGGGCCTCGCCGCCGGACAGCGTGTTGGCCGTACGGTCGAGCGACAGGTAGTCGAGGCCGACGTCCTCGAGGAAGCCGAGCCGGTTGCGCACCTCGCGCAGGATCGGCTTTGCGATCTCGTTGGCGGCGCCTTCCAGCGTGACGTCGCCGAAGAACTCGCCCGCGTCGAGCACGGTCATGCCGGAGACGTCCGCGATGCTCCTGTCGGCGACGGTGACCGCGAGCACCTCGGGCTTGTAGCGCGTGCCGTGGCAGTGCGGGCAGGCGACGAGGCTCATGAACTCCTCGAGCTTCTCGCGCGCGCTCTCGCTGTTGGCCTCCTTGAGGCGCCGGTCGAGGTTCGGAATCACGCCCTCGAAGTCGGCCTTGAAGCGCATCGTCTCCTTGCCGCCGCGCTTGTAGACGACCTCGATCGCCTCGTCGGTGCCGCGCAGGATGGTCTCGCGGATGTCCTCGGGAAGGTCGTTCCACGGGGTGTCGAGATCGAACTCGAGGTGGTCGGCCAGCGCCCGCAGGCGGTCCCAGTAGAAGACCTTGTTGCCGTCGGCGCGCCCGCCCGTCCACGGTGCGATCGCGCCCTTGGCGATCGACACGTTGGGGTCGGGAACGATCAGCTCGGGATCGAACTGCTGCAGGTAGCCGAGGCCCGAGCAGTGGCCGCAGGCGCCGTAGGGGCTGTTGAAGCTGAAGACGCGCGGCTCGAGCTCCTCGAGGAAGGTGCCGTGCTCGGGGCAGGCGAACTTCTCGGAGAAGAGCTCGTCGACGTCGTCGTCGGGAAGGAAGACGCGCATCAGGCCGTCCCCCTTGACGAGGGCGAGCTCGGTGGACTCGGCCAGGCGCGCGCGGTCGTCCTCGCGGATCTTCACGCGGTCGACCACCACGTCGATGTCGTGCTTCTCGTAGCGCTCGAGGTTGGCGTCGATCGCCTCGTCGAGGGTCTGCACGGTGCCGTCGACGCGAACGCGGGCGAAACCTTCCTTCTTGAGGTCGGTGAAGAGCTTCTTGTACTCGCCCTTGCGCCCGCGGACGACCGGAGCGAGCAGCATCGCCCGCTTGTCGTCGTAGCGTTCGAGCATCTGGTCGACGATTTCGGAGGCCGACTGGCGGCTGATCTTGCGGCCGCAGACCGGGCAGTGCGGCGTTCCGGCGCGCGCGAAGAGCAGGCGCAGGTAGTCGTGGATCTCGGTGACCGTGCCGACCGTCGAGCGCGGATTGTGGCTCGTGGTCTTCTGGTCGATGCTGATCGCCGGGCTGAGCCCTTCGATCGCGTCGACGTCCGGCTTGTCCATGATGCCGAGGAACTGCCGGGCGTACGCGCTCAGGCTCTCGACGTAGCGGCGCTGGCCCTCGGCGTAGATCGTGTCGAAGGCGAGCGTCGATTTGCCGGAGCCCGAAACCCCGGTGAACACGATGAACGCGTTCCGGGGCAGGGTGATGTGGATGTCGTCGAGGTTGTGTTCGCGGGCGCCGTGAATGACGAGGTCTTGCACGAGAGGAAGGCCTCCTTCGAATGCAGGGAAGCAAGATCGCCGACCGGGGGCACGCGGGGCCGTTCCTCACGATCTGCGGAGCGGGGAACCCCGTGCGGGGTCGAGGCTCGCGCGGCATTTCGCCGAGGCCGGGCGATCGGCGCAGCGGCTCGAAGGCCGCCGTCGCCAAAACACGGGAGTATACCAGAACAGTCGACAATTCTTCGGCGTTGGGCGTGACAGTCACGGCCCGAACGCGCATCCCCGACGTAGCGATCGCCCCCGCCGAAGCGGCGGGGGCGACCGAATCGAGGTCGTGGGTGTGGCGGTCAGTCGGGGGTGTCGGTGGGCTCGGCGGTGGGCTCCGTGCGTTCGATCCGCAATTCGTAGCCGAGCAGCAGCGGGAACACGAGGAGGCCGGCGAGCAGGAGCAGGAAGGGCGGGCGGAGCAGCGCGATCAGGACGGCGATGACGACGATGGTGAGCGGAATCGAGGCCCGGCGCTGGCCCTCGCGATCGCGCACCGTGAGCCGGCGCCGTGCGGCGGCGTTCCAACCGTCGCGGATGCCATCGAAGACCCGCTCGAGTCCGCGGCGGGCATCGTCTCGGGTGGCCACGGTCAACTCCCTTCGTGCGGCGCGTCCGCGGTCGAGACCGGGGTCGCCGTCGCCTCGGGCTCCGACGCCGATTCGGCGTCGGGCGCGTCGTCGTCGATCCTGCGCTCGACCTTGAGCGTGAGGTTGGCGGCGAGGGCCGCCACGGCCCCGATCGCTGCCCAGACGGGCAGCAGGACGGTGCCGATCACGCCGATCGTCAGCGGGATCTCGAGCAGGGTCCGGCCGTCCTCGTTGGCGACGACGATGCGGCGGACGTTTCCTTCGCGCACGAGTTCCTTGACCTTGCCGATGACGGCCTCGCCCGAAACCTTGAACTCTTCGGTGACGGTGCGGCCGCCTTCGGTCTCGTGCTGGGCGCCGGCGTCGTTCGCACCGGTGTCGGTCGAGGGCACGGTTTCGAGCGCCTCGTGGGTCGACGCCTCGGCGGCGGCTTCGTGGGCCTCGGGACGGTCCTCGGGGCGGGTCGATTCGGGTTGCGAACTCATGGGGGAATCCTTTCCGGCGCCGCGGTCGGCGCGCGATCACAAGGCGAGCCTATGCGAGGGGCGCCGCCCCCGCACCCCGCATCGGACGGACACCGCCGGTCCGACTTTTGGCGGAGCAGCCCTTCGCGGCTCCGCGGTCGCGCGGTACGATGGGCCCACCTCGCGACCGCCGTACCCACGATCCACACCCGCCAGGAGGGGTGACGCCATGACCCGAACCAGCACGAACCCGATCGACCAGGACCCCGGCCCCGACCGCTCGCTCGCGCTCTACGGCGTGGTCTTCGGTGCGGTGGGAAGCCTCGGCATCCTCTTCTTCTGGATCATCGCTGCGATCCTGCTCGGAACGCGCAACGGTGGCTTCATCATCGACCTGGCCCTCGACGGGCTGTGGCTGACCGGCTTCTGGGCCTACCCGTTCGTCGCCCTGGCCGCCGTCGCGACCGGAGCCATCCTGTTCATCGCCAAGCGCGACCGCGAAGCGGTCGGCGCCGCGGGTCTGCCCGTCGGGCTGACCGCGGTGTTCTACCTGGCCCTGACGCTGTTCGGCTGAGGCGCGGCGCGTCGGGCGGCGTCGCGTCGGCGGGCACCCGCCGCGGGCCGACGCTGGCCGCTCGTCTGGGCAGCGCGTCCGTGCCGCGCGCCCCGCGACCGCACGCGCACATTGCGAGTCGGCGGGGTGCGGATCACCCGTTCGCGAGCGCGGCGGCCCGCAGGCGGTGGGCGGTCGCCGCGTGCCAGAGCCACAGCTCCTCGTAGTCCCCGTAGCGCTCGGCCTCGCGGCGGACCCGCTCGGCATCGACGGCGGGCCCGTAGATCCGGGCCAGCACCTCCTGCCAGTAGCCTTCGAGCCGCCCCTCGCGCAGGATCAGGTCGACGTTCGGGCGCGCGAGCGCACGGGAGAGGAACGTTCGGGCGCTCCACGGACCGACGCCGCGGATGCTCTCGAGCCAGGACCGCACCTCGTCGACGGGCGCGAGGCGCGCGAAGCCGGGCTCCGTGCTCGCGCGTTCGGCGAACGCCTTCGCAGCGCTGCGCACGTAGCGCGCCTTGCGGCGCTTCTTGATGAGCGGGGCCAGCCGACCCAACGGCACCTCGGCGAGTCGCCCCGGCCCGGGAAACGCGTACCGCGCCGTCCCGGAGCCGTCGGCAGGAAGCGCTTCGGCTCCGAACGCCTCGCGGACGCGGCGCAGCCGCGCCCGCGCCACGTTCGGAAACTGCCGCTGGCGCAGGATGGTCCACACGATGCCTTCGAACGCCGTGGGCACGCCGATGCGCCGCGCCCCGACCAGCGGTTGGATCACGCGCCAGTAGGCGTCGTCCTCGCGGGCGAGATCGTGGAACGGTTCGAGATCGTCCGACAGGCCGAGCAGGCCCTCGAGCTGGTGCCCGACGCGGCGCCGCTCGGGTTCGGTGGGTTCGCGCTCGAGTCCTTCGAGGTGCACGGCGAGCCGCGGGGCGGAGGCTGTGCCGACCGATCGAAGCGTCGCCACGGCCGCGGCCGGACCGGCCGCGGAGGCATCGGTGGTCGCGCCGCTCGGATCCGCCAGCCACACGGCGAGCGAGAGCGTGGTTTCGCCGAGCTCGACGTCGGCGATCTCGCGGCCCACGAGATCCAGCACGGTGAGCGTCTTCAGGAAGTCGAACGGGGGGTCGGGCGCGTACTCGAGCACGACCGCCGTGCGCTCGTCGGCGGCGGGCGCGGCCATCGCGCTCATCGCTCCGCTCCGTCCGCGCCGGGCGCTGCTCCGTCGGACGGGCGTCGCCCGGTGGCGTCCCCCGAACCCCACGTCGCCACGGGATCGGCGCGCACGTCGGCTCCGAGTTCGGCCGCGGCCGCGGCGCCCGACGCGAAGGCGGCTTCGACGCGCGCTCCCCCGCACCAGTCGCCGCACAGCAGGATCGGTCCGTCGCGGAGCCACGGCTCCGGGTGGGGTGCGGTGGCGAGCGCATAGCGCCAGCGATGGAGCTGCTGCCACCGGGGCGCGCCGAGTTCGGGCGCGAGCGCGGCGACCGCACGGGCCATGCGTTCGGCGATGGCCTCGCGGGGCGCCTCGAAGAGCTCGAGCGCCACGTCGGCGCGGAGGTGGGCCACGACGGTGGTCTCGCCCGCCCCGGTGGACGCGGAGGCGCCGGGATCTCCACCTTCGGCGTCGGTAGCGCCGAGCTCGAGGGCGGTCTCCGCGCGGATCTCGGCGCCCATCTCGCCGAACTCGTCGCCGGCTGCCGTCGTGCGCTTCGATGCGTCGTGGGCGACCCAACGCAGCGTGCGACCCGGCTCGTCGTCGGCGGCGTCGATCTCGACGCCCCGCCACGCGGGGGGCGCCGCGTCGCCATAGCCGGCGAGCAGCGCGAACGACGGAGCGAAGGTCACGGCGTCGAGCGCGGCTCGGGTCGGGGCCCCGATCGACGCCCCGAGCAGGTCGCGGGCCTGTTCGGGGGGGATCGCCACGAGCAGCTGCCGCGCCCGCCAGGCGCGGCCGTCGTCGCTGCGCACTTCGAGGGCGGCGCGGTCGGCGTCCTCGCCCGCGGGCGCGAGCCGCTCGACCGCCACGGCGCGGGTCTCGCGGACCACGGTCAGCCCGTCGGCGAGCAGCTTGCCGATCCGGTTCATCCCGTGCGGGAAGATCCAGCGCGGATGCCCGTCGCGGGGCGCCGGTTGCAGCGCGCCGTCGCGCCAGGCGGCGAAGCCGTGCGCCCACACCCGGGCCTCGCCGGACGCGCGCCAACTGGCCAGCAGGGCGGCGAAGCGCGGGTCCCGCGCCGTGACGAACTGCGCCCCGTGGTCCAACCGTTGCGGCGCGGACGTCGTCCCCGCGCGCCGCGTCGCGCAGCGGCCCCCGACCCCGCGCGACTTCTCGAGGACGACCACCCGACGCCCGGCCCGCGCCAGCGCGCGCGCCGCCGTCAGCCCTGCGACGCCGGCGCCGATCACCAGAACGTCGGTTTCGGCCGTCGGTTCCCGGCGCTCGCCGCGATGCTTGCGGGGTTCGCCGTGGCGCTGCGCGGGGGGCTCGGACGCGTTCGTCATCGTCCGTACGGTAGGTGCCGTCCGGCTGCGTGTCCGTAGCGCGGGTCGGGGACGCGGACGCGGGTGACGACATGAGCCAGCGCACGGACAGAGCGGCGCCGGCATCGTAGGCTTTGCACTACGAGACGTCGTTTCTTGTCCGCCGCCCGGCGGCCAGCCGTCCGTGCGGGAGGCGCACGGGGCGCGGTGGACGATCCCCGCCGATCCGGCGCCCGGCGCGCATCGAAGCCGCCGCAACGGACCCGGCGCGACGCCCACGAACCATCCTGGGAGGACCCCATGCGACTCACATTCTTCGGCCAGTCGGCCGTGCGCCTCGAGCACGGCGACCACGAGGTCGTCATCGATCCGTTCCTGTCCGACAATCCGGTATGCCCGGTCGATCCGGACGAGCTCGAGCCGTCGCACATCCTGCTCACCCACGCCCACGGCGACCACGTCGGCGACAGCGAATCGATCGCGACGCGCACCGGCGCCACCGTCGTGTCGAGCTTCGAGATCGCCAACTGGTTCGGCGCACGCGACATCGCCTCGCACGGCATGAACCCCGGCGGCGGCCACGACTTCGACTTCGGGCGCGTGACCTTCACGCCGGCCTGGCACTCGAGTTCGTTCCCCGACGGCACCTACGGCGGGATGCCGATGGGCATCGTCGTCGAGATGGGTGGAACGACCGTCTACCACGCGGGCGACACCGCGCTGTTCGGCGACATGGCGCTGATCGGCCGCAAGGGGATCGACGTCGCCCTGCTCCCGATCGGCGACAACTTCACCATGGGGCCCGACGACGCGGTCGAGGCCGTCAAGCTGATCCGGCCGAAGCGCGTCGTGCCGATCCACTACGACACCTTCGACCTGATCGCGCAGGATGCCGACGCCTTCAAGGCGCGCGTCGAGGCCGTGTCGGACGCGGTCGTGGACGTGCTCGAGCCCGGAGCCTCGCTCGACCTCTGAGTCGCGACCCGATGCCCTCCGATGCCCCCTTCCCCCCCGCGTTCGTGCCCGACGGTTTCTCCGTCGTGCGCCACCTCGGGGCGGGGCAGACCTCCTACGTCTACCTCGCCGAGCATCCGTCGCTCGGGGAGGTGGCGCTCAAGCTGCCGCGCGAGACCGTCATGCGCGACGCGACGCTGCGCCGGATGTTCGAGAACGAAGTCCAGATCACGCTGAAGCTCGCGCACGACAACATCGTGCGGGCGCACGTCGGCAGTCCGACGGGGCGCACCGCGCACCTCGTCCTCGAATACTGCGCCGGCGGCACCCTCGATCAGCGCCTCCTCGAAGTCGGCCGTATGTCGATCGACGCCACGGTCGACCTGATCCTCGACATCGCGCGCGGCGTGCGGCACTGCCACTCCAAGAGCGTGCTGCACCGCGACATCAAGCCGGCGAACGTGTTCCTCGACGCCGACGGGCGCGCGAAGCTCGGCGATTTCGGCACCGGCGTGTTCATGGCCGAGGAGAACACCGACCGGGTGGGCACGGCCTTCTACATGGCGCCCGAGATCTTCGAGGGCGCGCAGGCGTCGGTGCAGAGCGACGTCTACAGCCTCGGCGTGGTCGCGTACGAACTGCTCACGGGGCGGCGTCCGTTCCTGGGCTCGAGCTTCGAGGAGCTGATGATCAAGCACCTCAAGGAGGTACCCCGGAACCCGCGCGCGCTGCGCAGCGATCTGCCGCGGGGCGTGTCGTCGGTGGTGCTGCGCGCGATGAACCGGGACGCCTCGAAGCGCTACGATTCGGTCGACAAGTTCATCCGCGAGCTGCGCGAGGCGATGGGGCGCGAGGCGGCCGACCACGGCGCCTCGGAGCCGGCCGGCGATGCACCCGCGACGGGTCGGGCCAGTCGGCGCCGCTCGCCCGCCGGGAGCGGCGATGCGGATGCGCCGCCCGAGGGGAAGGCCGACGACGATCCGTCCGAGGAGGACGGCGGTCGCTCGGGCGGCCTGTTCGGGTGGCTGCGGGGCGGACGGCGCGGCGACGACTGAGGCGTCTGCGGCCGGCGGTTCGCGCCCTGCTCGTTGGCACGAAGCACCCCTCGAGGCACCGCGCGACGCGGCGCCCTGGCAGGCGGGATTCGTGGCGCCGAGCACCGCGCTGTGCGCTCTACCTTGTATACTGAAACTCGGAATGACTCCGAGTTGGCGCGTGGGATCGCTCGCTGGCAGCTCGGAGCCCGGCCGGACACCACGGCGACGGTAGATGCGGACGCGCCCCACGGACGCGGAGCGGGCAGCACCGACCGCTCGGGCCGCACCTCCCGCCCGCCCCGCGCACCCCCCGACACATACTCGATCCCGCACCGGCGGCCGCTCTTTCGGGCACGCCGCGACGCAAGGAGACCCATGAGCGAAGCACGACTCGAGATCCGCAATCTGCACGCCCGCATCGTCGACGGAGAGACGATCCTGAACGGGGTCGACCTCGTCGTCCCGCGCGGCGAAGTGCACGCCCTGATGGGCCCCAACGGCTCCGGCAAGTCGACCCTCGCCAAGGTGATGGCCGGCGACCCGAGTTACGAGGTCACCGACGGCGACATCCTCATCGACGGCGAGAGCATCCTCGACATGGAACCGGACGAGCGCGCTCGCGCCGGCCTCTACCTCGCGTTCCAGTACCCGGTCGAAGTGCCCGGCGTGTCGATCGCCAACTTCCTGCGCCTCGCGCTCAACGCGCGCCTCCCCGAAGGCGAGGAGGTCGGCGTGATGGACTTCTACAAGAAGCTGCAGGCCGCCGTCGCCGCGCTCGACTGGGACGAGAGCATCATCGAGCGGAACCTGCACGAGGGCTTCTCGGGCGGCGAGAAGAAGCGCAGCGAGATCCTGCAGATGCTCGTCCTCGAACCGCGCTACGCCATCCTCGACGAGACCGATTCCGGCCTCGACATCGATGCGCTGAAGACCGTCTCCCAGGGCGTCAACGCCGCCCGTGGCGAGGACTTCGGCGCCTTGGTCATCACCCACTACCAGCGCCTGCTCAACTACGTGGTGCCCGATCGCGTCCACGTGATGGCCGGCGGTCGCGTCATCGAGTCGGGCGACAAAGAACTCGCCATGGAGCTCGACGAGAAGGGCTACGACTGGATCAAGGAGAAGGTCGCCTGATCCGGTCCCGCCCCGCGACGCCCACCCCGCGCCGCACTCCGAAAGGACGCGCCTGAGATGTCCGATATGCCACGACCCACCAACGACCATCCCGATGCCGCGAAGCTCCAGGGGATGGAGCACGAGAAGCAGTACGACTTCAAGATCCCCGAGAAGTACTTCTACAAGTCCGAAAAGGGCCTGAACAAGCGCGTCGTCGAGAAGATCAGCTACTTCAAGGGCGAGCCGCAGTGGATGCTCGACTTCCGCCTGCGCGCGCTCGAGGTCGCCGAGAAGAAGGGCCGTCCGAAGTGGGGCCCCGACCTCTCCGGTCTCGACTTCGACGACATCTACTTCTACATCCGCCCGCAGGAACGCCAGGGCACGTCGAAGAGCTGGGACGACATCCCCGAGGAGATCATCGAGACGTACCGCCGCCTGGGCATTCCCGAAGCCGAACAGCGCGCCCTCGCGGGCGTCGGCGCCCAGTACGAGAGCGAGATGGTCTACCACAACCTCAAGGAGGAGTGGGAGAAGAAGGGCGTCGTCTTCCTCGACAGCGACACCGGGCTCAAGGAGTACCCCGAGCTGTTCAAGGAGTACTTCGCGACCGTCATCCCGCCCGAGGACAACTACTTCGCCGCGGTCAACAGCGCGGTCTGGTCGGGCGGCTCCTTCGTGTACGTCCCCGAGGGCGTCGAGGTCGAGATGCCGCTGCAGGCCTACTTCCTGCTCAACGCCCAGAACATCGGCCAGTTCGAGCGCACGCTGATCATCGGCGCGCCCGGCTCGAAGTTCCACTACATCGAGGGCTGCACGGCGCCGACCTACAACAGCGACTCGTTCCACTCCGGCGTGATCGAGATCATCGCCCAGGAGGGGTCCGACGTCCGCTACTCGACCATCCAGAACTGGTCGCACAACGTCTACAACCTCGTCACGCAGCGCGCCATGGTGCACCGCAACGCCAGCATGGGCTGGCTCGACGGCAACCTCGGCTCGAAGGTGACGATGAAGTACCCGAGCTGCTACCTCGTGGGCGAGGGCGCCCACGGCGAGGTCATGTCGATCGCCTTCGCGGGCGACGGCCAACACCAGGACGCCGGCGCCAAGATGGTCCACGCCGCGCCCAACACCAGCAGCAGCATCGTCAGCAAGTCGATCTCGAAGGGGCTCGGCCGCAGCAGCTACCGCGGCCTGGTGCAGATCGCCGAGGGCGCCACGAACGCCAAGAGCAACGTCGAGTGCGACGCGCTCCTGCTCGACGACACCTCGAAGACCGACACCTACCCGTACATCGAAATCGACGAAAAGACCGCCCACGTCGGGCACGAAGCGACGGTCAGCAAGCTCAACGAAGAGCAGATCTTCTACCTGCAGTCGCGCGGCCTCGACGAAGAGGAAGCGATGGCGCTGATCGTGCGCGGCTTCCTCGAACCGGTCGCCAAAGAGCTGCCGCTCGAGTACGCCGTCGAGCTCAACCGCCTCATCGAACTCGAGATGGAAGGGAGCGTCGGCTGACCACGGCGCCGAGCGGCGGGTCGGCTCCGGCCGCCCGCCCGCGCCGTGGCAGCGCACTGCCATGCCTACCCTCTTGGACAACCCCGCCCTCAACGCCGACGCCCTCGAAGCCCTGATCGAACGCAACGGCGATCCCGACTGGCTTGCCGAGGAGCGCCGCGCCGCGCTGCGCACCTACGCAGCCACGCCGTTCCCCACCGAACGCGACGAGAACTGGCGCTACACGCAGCTCAAGCGCTTCGCGATGGACGGCCTCGAGCCGATCGCCGCGCCCGCGACGGACGACGTGAGCGAACGCATCGCCATGCGCATCACCGACTCCGACGCCGAGGGCACGCTCGTCCTCAAGAACGGCCGCGTCGTCGAGCGCAAGGCCGATATCGCCGAGGCCGGCGTGATCTTCACCGATCTGCGCACGGCGCTCGCCGAGCACGAAGACCTCGTCCGCGAACACCTCTACTCGGTGGTCAACGCCGGCCAGGGCAAGTACGCCGCGCTCAACAGCGCGATGTGGGAGAACGGGACCTTCGTCTACGTACCCAAGAACGTCGAGGTGCAGCTTCCGCTCGGCGCCTTCACCAGCGCCGACGCCGGCGGCATCCTCAACGGTCGCACGCTGGTCGTGGTCGACACGAACGCCAAGCTCACCTACCTCGACGAGTACACCGCCGAGCCCTTCGAGGACCGCCTCTTCTCGAACGCCGCGACCGAGATCGTGCTCGCCGACGGCGCCAAGCTGCGCTACGTCAGCCTGCAGAACTGGCCCCGCAACGTCGCGCACGTCAACAAGCTCCGTGCGCACCTCGGCCGCGACGCCCGCCTCGAGTCGCTCAGCGTGGCGCTCGGCGCCGACGCGGCCCGCGGCGAGGTCGAAGCGAAGATGGAAGCGCCGGGCGCTGAAAGCGAGATGCTCGGGCTCTACTTCGCCGACAAGGGGCAGCACTACAACCAGTACACGATCCAGCACCATGCGGCCGACCACGCCTTCAGCGACCTGCTGTTCAAGGGCGCGCTGCGCGACGGCAGCACCGCGGTGTACTCCGGCGTGATCATCGTCGACGAGGACGCCCAGAAGACCGACGCGTACCAGACGAACCGCAACCTGCTGCTCGACCAGGAGAGCGACGTCGTGTCGATCCCGCAGCTCGAGATCGCCGCCAACGACGTGCGCTGCAGCCACGGCAGCACCACCGGCCCGGTCCCCGAAGATCAGCGCTTCTACCTGATGAGCCGCGGCCTCCCGCCGGAAGTCGCCGAGCACATGCTCGTCACCGGCTTCCTCTACGAGGTCATGAGCCGCGTCACGCTGCCGAAGGTCGCCGAGTACGTCGAACGCGTCGTGCAGGCCAAGCTCGGCGTCCCGGGCGTCAAGGAGAAGCTCGGGTGAGCGTGACCGAGACCAAGGTCGCCGTCGGCGCCGTCGACGACTTCGAAGACGACAGCATCACGGCCGTGACGGTGGGGGATCAGGACTGCGTCCTCGTCCGTCAGAACGGTGCCTTCTACGCGCTCCCCGATCGCTGCACGCACGCGAAATTCCCGTTGCACGACGGCGATCTGATCGAAGGCAAGATCCGCTGTGTGCATCACGGAGCGACGTTCGACCTCGAGACCGGCGCCCCGACGATGCCGGCGTTCAAGAAGATCCGCCTGTTCGACGCCTCGGTCGAGGACGGAACGGTCTACGTCAGCCTCCAGGAGGCCTGACCCCCGCCGCGCTCCGAGGCGGCTCGGCCGCCGCGGACGCCCGTCGACGACCGCCAAAATTCCATTCGCGCCGCCCCCGGACGGGGGCGGCGCGGTGTTTGGGCAATCGCACGTACGCCGTCGCGGGATCGGGAGTACCATGAACGTCGCGCCGTTCCACAACCGGTCGCCACGAGGTCGACATCATGCGTGAATCGCACCGCAACCCAGCCCCGCCGCGCCGACGTTCCCGGTCTTCGTGGTGGCGTTCTGCCAGCGGGTGGATGCGGACGGCGCGTGCCGGACTGGTGCTCGCCGCGACGATGTCGGTGGCGACGTTGTCGGTTGCGATGGCGCAGGGCTTCGACGATCCGCCGCTCGATGCGGTCGATCGGGTGGCCGGCCTCGGGATCATCACGGGATTTCCCGACGGCACCTTTCGCGGCAGCGATGCCGTGACCCGGTACCAGCTCGCGGTCATCGTCGACCGCGTGCTCGACGTGCTGCTGCTCGAGGTCGAGGCCGCCCGGGCGGATGCGACCGACGCCGTGGACGCCGCCGCACTCCTCGAGCTGGCGCTCGGAACGACCCGCACCGACATCGACGGCCTGCAGACCAGCGTGGCTGAACTCGAGTCCGAACTCGCATCGCAAGCGGCCGACATCGCCGAGCTCCGCAGCGACGTCGCAGCGCTGGGATCGGCGACCGAGGTCGCCAGCCTGCAGGATCGCGTGAGCGCGCTGCAAGCGCAGGTCGACGACCTCACCTCCCAACTGACGACCCTCCAGACCGAACTCGCGAGCGGAGCGCTGCAGGGACCGTCCGGGCCCGCCGGCCCCGAAGGTCCCATGGGTGCCCAGGGGCCGGTCGGTCCCGCCGGCTCTCCCGGTCCTGCCGGCCCTCCCGGCCCTGCCGGCCCCGAGGGACCCAGCGGGCCGCAGGGGGTCACCGGACCCACCGGCGCCTTTGGCCTCAACTTCGACTTCGACTCCGCAGCGGAGGCCTGGTTTACGCAGCGCACGCCGGCCTGGGC
>CBDUCW010000026.1:0-13666 GCA_965365745.1 uncultured Trueperaceae bacterium | reverse complement strand
AGCGGCCCGTCGCTGTTGAGCAGGTAGGCGTAGCGGCGCGACGACAGCAGTTCGTCCAGCGACACCGCCCGACCGTTGAGGTAGGCGGTCTTGAAGTCGACCGTGGGGTGCGCGGCGAGGTACGCCGGGTCGGTCCACGGGTAGAGGAACTGAAGGCCGAACATCAGCGGCAGAAAGAACAGCAGCATCAGAGGGAGCACGGCCGCGCCGGCTTCGAGCGGACGCTGGATCACCGCGCCCCAGGACCCGCCGGCGAGGTGGTTGATGAACAGCAGCACGAGGCAGCCGAGCGCGAGCCCGTTCCAGAACAGGAACGCGAACAAGTAGCTCTCGTAGAAGTTCCCGATGTCGCCGGTGATGGCGACGACGAGCGCGACGGCGAGGCCGAGCACGCCGAGGGCGAGTCCGGTCACCTGCGGACGGCGAAAGCTGAGCGAAGTCGTGGCGACGCTCATCTCAGCGCACCTCCCCGGTGTCGGTAGCGTTCGTGGGGGCCGTGGCCGGCGCCTCGAGCTCGCGGAGGACGTCGTCGGGGATGTCCTCGGCGAAGGCGTTCTGGCTCAGCTGCAGCGCTTTGACGTAGGCGCCGATCGCCCAGCGGTCCTCGGGCGGGATGCGCGACGCGTAGCTGTACATGCGGCCGAATCCGTTGGTGATGGCGTTGTAGTAGTAGCCCGGCGGCTGATCGAGCAGGCGCTGTTCGTGGAACGAGGCCGGCTGCGGGAAGCCCTTCTGCACGATCATCCCCTGCCCGTCTCCGTTGTAGTTGTGGCAGACGGCGCAGTAGATGTCGTAGCGCTCTTGGCCGCGCAGCAGGAGCTCGGCGTTCACCTCGAGCGGGAACGTCCCGCCGAAGGCCTCGAGCGCCGCGGGATCGATCGCGCCGCGTTCGCGCGACACGGTGTTCTCGGGCGGCACGAGCGCCGAGGCGCGGGTCCCGTCGAAGGGCATCGCCTCGTAGAGCTCGGCCTTGGGCTGGTCGTACATGTTGCGTCCGCAGGCGCTGAGCAGCAGGGCCACGCTCGCCACGAGAAGGGCGAGGCGGGGGCCGATGCGGCCGGCGCGGCGTACGGGGCGGGTCGGCTGCGGCACCGTCATCGCTCCACTTCGGAGATCTGGTCGGGATCGAACTGCTCGAGCAGCGAACGGACCTCGTCGAGGTCGAACTTGGGGTCGCTGGCTTCGACGCAGAGGAAGAACTTGTCGCGGGTGGCCCGCTCGAAGCCCGGGGTGTTGAACACCGGGTGGTACAGGCGTGGCAGTCCGTTGCGACCGATCATGAACAGACCGGCGGTGAAGGACGACAGGAGCACCGTGATCTCGAAGGTGATGACCACGAAGTTCGGCCACGAATTCAGCGGCTTGCCGCCGATGTTGAGCGGGTAGAACACCGAGTTCGACCACCACTGCATGCCGAAGCCGAGCAGCACGCCGCTGATGCCCGCGAGCAGCACGATCCAGCCGAGTCGCGTGGGCTCCATGCCCAGCGCCTCGTCGAGGCCGGTCACCGCGAAGGGCGTGTAGGCGTCGGTCTTCGTGTAGCCGGCTTTGCGCACCGCGTTGGCGGCGTCGAGGAGGTCGGTGTCGTCCTCGAACTCGGCCACGAGCCCGTAGAGCTCGTCCGAGGCGATGCGGCCGGGAACGGCGTCGCTCACGAGCGACCTCCCTTCTCGGCGTAGTAGTCCTGCCGAATCTCCTCGTAGGCGTCGCTGCCGTGGTGCTTGTCGTGGTGGGCGAGCTCCTTCATCTCGGTCGTGGCGATCGAGGGGAGCAGGCGGATGAACAGGAAGAACAGCGTGCCGAAGAGCCCGAAGCTGCCGATGTAGAGCGACCAATCCCAGAAGGTCGAGATGTAGTCGTCCCAGCTCGAGAGCAGGAAGTCCTTGGTCAGGGTGATCGCGACGATCACGAAGCGCTCGAGCCACATGCCGATCGACACGATGATGCTGATGATGAAGAGGGCGATCGGACTCTGCCGCACACGGCGGAACCACAGCGGCTGGATCGCGACCCCGTTGCAGAAGATCAGCAACCAGAAGGCCCACCAGTGGTCGGAGCCGAACATTCGGTTGAAGATCATGAAGACCTCGAACTCGACGCCGGAGTACCAGGCCATGAACGCCTCGACGCCGTAGCCGTAGACCACGATCAGGCCGGTGGCGAGCATGAGCTTGGCCGAGTTGTCGAGGTGCCGGATGGTGATCAGCTTCTCGAGCCCGAAGGCCTTGCGGAGCGGGATCGCCAACAGCAGCACCATCGCGAACCCGGCGAACACCGCGCCCGCGACGAAGTAGGGCGGCATGATCGTGTTGTTCCAGCCCGGAACCTGGCTCACGGCGAAGTCCATGGCGATCGTCGAGTGGACCGAGAGCACCAGCGGGAAGCTGAGCGCGGCGAGCAGCAGGTAGGCGCGGTGGTAGCGCTGCCAGGCCTTGGCCGAGCCGTTCCAGCCGAGGCACAGGATGCTGTAGAGGATCTTCTGGAAGCTGCTTCTGGCCCGGTCCCGCAGGGTGGCGAGGTCGGGGATCAGCCCGATGTACCAGAACAGCACCGAGACGCTCGCGTACGTGCCGATCGCGAACAGGTCCCAATCGAGCGGGCTGCGGAACTGCGGCCACAGGCCGTAGGTGTTGGGGTAGGGCAGGAGCCAATAGAAGAGCCAGGGACGGCCCAGGTGGAGGATGGGGTAGAGGCCGGCACAGACGACCGCGAAGATCGTCATCGCCTCGGCGAAGCGGTTGATCGAGGTGCGCCAGGGCTGCCGGAACAGCAGCAGCGCGGCCGAGATCAGCGTCCCGGCGTGGCCGATCCCGATCCACCACACGAAGTTGATGATCGGCATGCCCCAGGCGACGGGAACGTTGTTGCCCCACACGCCCGTGCCGCGGGTGATCAGCACCACGATCGAGACGAGGTACATCGCCAGCAGCGAGCCGGAGATGCCGAAGCCGATCCACCACCACAGCGGGGTGCGCGACGGTCCGATCAGGACCGGATCGTTGACGTTGTCGTCGATGCCGCCGTAGGTCTGATTGCGCCCGATGACGCGTTGCGTCTCGACGACCTTGGGTGGCTGTCCGGACGTGACGGCCATCAGTGCGCCCCCTCCTGCGCTCCGGCGAGCGCCGGATGCGGGTTCGTGACCTTGGCGAGGTAGGTGGTGCGCGGCACCGTATTGAGCTCTTCGAGCAGCTTGTAGTTGAGCACCGAGCCCTTGGCCGCGGTGACCGCGCTGTTGGGATCGTTGGTGTCGCCGAAGACGATCGCCTCGGTCGGGCAGGCCGCCTGGCAGGCGGTGACCACTTCGCCGTCGCGGATCGCGCGCTCCTCGTTGTTGGCCGTGATGCGGGCCTGCGAGATGCGCTGCGTGCAGTACGTGCACTTCTCCATCACGCCGCGGCTGGTGACGTCGGGGTTCTGGGCCAGCGACAGCTCGTCGGCCGAGCTGGGCAGTTGGGCGTACTGCAGGAAGTTGAAGCGACGCACCTTGTAGGGGCAGTTGTTGGAGCAGTAGCGGGTGCCGACGCAGCGGTTGTAGACCATGACGTTCAGGCCCTCGTGGTCGTGCACCGTGGCGCCCACCGGGCACACCGGCTCGCAGGGGGCCTTTTCGCAGTGCTGGCAGGCCATCGGCATGTGGAACTGCTCGGGGTTGTCGGCGTCGCCGCGGTAGTAGTGGTCGACGCGGATCCAGTGCATCTCACGGCCGATGCGGACCTGCTCCTTGCCCACGATCGGAACGTTGTTCTCCGACTGGCAGGCCGTGACGCAGGCGTTGCAGCCCGTGCACACGGTCATGTCGATGACCATGCCCCAGGCGTAGGACTCGTAGATGTAGTCGTCGTAGAGGTCGGCCTTGGCGTGGGGCACCGGGTGCACGAACTCGGGGTGCTCCGGGTGCGCCTGCAGCTCGGCGAGAGTGCCGTGCCGCACGATGTGCCGGCGCTCGCCGGTTCCGTTGAGGTCGTGGTGCGTCTGGGTGTCCGAAAGGCGGGTCGACCCCGACGCGACCGCGATCGAGCCGACCGCGTGGAACGGCTCGGCGCTCGGTCGGATCAGCGAGGCGTCCACGCCGATCCCGGTGCCGATCCGACCGGCCTGCGCGCGGCCGTACCCGAGGTGCAGCGCGACGGTGCCGGGCGCTTGGCCAGGCAGGATCCAGGCCGGAGCCTCGAGGCTGCGGCCGCCGACGCTCACGGTGACGTGGTCTTCGTTCGCGACCCCGAGCTCGGCAGCCGTGGACGGCGCGAGCAGGGCGGCGTTGTCCCAGGTCAGTTTGGTGAACGGCTTGGGAAGCTCCTGCAGCCAGCCGTTGTTGGCCCAACGGCCGTCGCCGACCGACGGGTCGGCGCGGAACAGCACCGTCAGCTCCCCGTCGGCGGGGAGGTCGGCGTCGATCGGCTGGCGCGCGACGTCGAGCGTGGCGCTTTCGGTGCCGGGGATGGTGCCGCGATAGACCGCCTGGCGCCAGAAGGCGTCGAAGTCGCCTCCGGCGCGCTCGCGCCAGTAGGCGCGCACGACGTCGTAGTCGCTGGCGTCGGGGTCGCCGAGCATCGTGGCGAGCACCTCGTGGGCCGAGGCCCCGCCGTAGAAGGGGCGAATCAGCGGCTGCAGGATCGAGGCCGTCCCGTCGAACGCGCGGGCGTCCGACCAGGCCTCGAGGTGGTGGGCCTCGGGCGCGTGCCAGGTGGCACGCGCGGCCGTCTCGTCGAAGCTCTGCCCGACGTGGAAGACGGACCCGGCGCGGCTCATCGCCGACGCGAAGTCGAGCTCGGCGGGTGCCGTGTAGGCGGGGTTCGCGCCGATCACCACGAGGACGTCGACCGCACCGGCGGTGAGGTCGGCGGCGAGCTCACGCAGCGAATCGCCGTAGTCGTCGACGCGGGCGAGTGCCGGTTCGACGTAGCGGACCGTGCTGCCCACGTTGCCGAGCGCATCGTTGATGGCGTGCGCGAGCGCGTGCACGACCGGCGGCTGCGAGGGGCCGGCCACGACGATGCTGGTGCCGCGGTGCGCCTCGAGATCCTCGAGCAGGGCCTCGGCCCAGGCCGCGTCGACGTGCTCGGGACGATCGGCCGAAGGGCCGTCGACGCCGAGCTCGCCCGCCAGCCAGGCCGCCAGTCCGGCGATCTCGCCGGGGCCGAGCGGAAGCCGGTGATCGGAGATGGATCCCGTCGGCGACGGAATCGACTCGACCTGCCACAGGCGGTTCATGCTGTCGTCGGCGCTGCGGACGCGGCGCTTGCGCGCGAAGTCGCGGGCGTAGCGGAGGCGTCCGGGGCCCTCGTTGGTGAAGTCGGCGTCGAGCGAGAGCACGACGTCGGCGGCGCCGAAGTCGTAGACCGGCTCGGCGGCGCGCCCGAAGGCGTGTTCGGCGCCGCGGATGGCGTGCGTGGTGGCCGCCGCGTCGTACTGCACCCAGCGGGCGCCGGGGTAGCGCGCGAGCAGATCGGAGAGCTGCTTCGCGAGCGTGGGGGAGGTCACGGGCTCGGTCACGATCCGCAGGCCGGCGCCGTCGTCGAGGCCGTCGAGGGACTCGGTGAGCGCGGACTGGAAGTCGCCCCAGGTGCGGCGCTGACCGTCTTGGCGGACGCTGTCGGAGCGATCGGGATCGTAGAGCGAGAGGATGGTCGCCTGCGTGATCGCGTGCGTCGCGCCCAGCGACGCGGGGTGGTCGGGGTTGCCCTCGACCTTCGTCGGTCGGCCCTGATGGCTCTCGACGAGCACACCCTCGGCGTAGCCGCCGTCGAGGATGGCCGAAGCGTAGAAGAGCGGCGTGCCGGGCACGATCTCTTCGGGCGCTTCGACGTAGGGCATGATCTTCTCGTTCGGCAGCGGCGGGCGGGCGCAGGCCGTGAGGCCGGCCAGGGCCAGCGAGGCGCCGAGCAGCTTCATGAAGTCGCGGCGGTCGAGCGAGTTCTCGAGCGGAGCGGCCTGGCGGGGGAACTCGGAGTCGAGGAACTCCTTGAACTCGCCCGTGTCGGCCAGTTCGTCGAGGCTGCGCCAGTAGTCGCGTCCGCTCTTGCCCTCGAGCTTGCGTCGGACCTCTGCGACCGTGCGCTCGTCGGCGGAGGCCGAGATCGCGGCGGTGGGTGCGGCGCTCACGGTCGGAAGCGGGGTGGCCGCAGCGCGGCGTTGGGTGTCGTCCATCGGTGGGTTGCTCATCTCGTTGGAACTCATCGGTGGCACGTCGAGCACTGCGGGAGCTTTTCGGTGTTGATGTGGTAGGCCTCCACCAGTTCGGAGCCCAGCTCGAGCTGGTTTTCGGGGCGCTCGTAGGCCATGTTCAGCACCTCGCTGCGGGGCCGGACGAAGCGCTCGGGGGCGCGGTGGCACTCGAGGCACCACCCCATCGTCATCGATTCGGTCTTCCAAATGCCCGCCATCTGATCGATGCGGCCGTGGCAGCTGCTGCAGCCGACGCCGCCGTTGATGTGGGCACTGTGGTTGAAGTAGACGAAATCGGCCAAGTCGTGCACGCGGTTCCAGGCGATCGGCTCGCCGGCACCGGGTGCACCTTGCGAGCGGAACGCGTCCCAGGCGCCGTCACCGTCGGTGTCGACCGTGCCCCAGGAGGCGTACACGTTTTCGAGCGCGGGCGCGCCCACGCGGATCTGCGAGTGGCACGTCATGCACGTCTCGGTCGCAGGGATGTTGGCCGATGCCGCCACCTCGACCGAGGTGTGGCAGTAGCGGCAGTCGATCCCGAGCTGGCCGGCGTGCAGGCTGTGCTGGAAGCCGACCGGCTGCTCGACCGGAACGCCCACCTGGTTGTTGGTGGTGCGTGCGTAGATGGCGAGAACGATCATCAACAGCGCGACGAAGACGGCGCCTCCAATGACGCTCCACTTCGCGAATGCGTTGATGTTGCGCGGATAGAGCTGGGGCATCAGCTCCGCCTCACGGAGTGCCCGACGGAGGACCCGTCAGCGGGCGGAGGCTCGCTTCCGTTTGCGCACCGGCATCGGAGCGGCGCGGCACCTCGGTTCGTCACGGTTGTGGTACCTCCCTGGACTCACGCGCCCGCCTCAGCCCGACGCTGCGGAGCCGATGCGGAGTTTTCGCGAACGTTACCCGCCGAACATACCATAGGGAGGAGGGCGCATCGGGAGGCGGTCGGAGTGCCCCGAACGCCGTGGTGAACGCGTGTCGATCGCCGAAGTCGCGACGGCGATCGGGAGCGCTCCGACCCCCTCCGGCGCCCCCCGAAGCCCGGTCGGGATCGCGTCCGGAGCGCGGCCGCGAGGGCTACCGATCGACCAGCAGCGGGAGCGGATCGTGCACCGTGCGGTCGCAGCTGCGCCGCGAGCCGCTGTACACGCCGAAGTGGAGGTGCGGCGGCGTGGTCCGCGCGTTCCCGGTGGAGCCGACGTAGCCGAGGACGGTCGTCGGCGTCACCCGCATGCCCGGCTCGATGGCGCCCCAGTCGTCGAGGTGGGCGTAGTAGTAGCGGCGCCCCCCGGCGCCCGCCACCCACACGACCTTGCCGCCCCGCTCGCGGGTGTCGATCCAGTACACGTAGCCCACCGTGGCGGAGTAGACCGGCGTGCCGCGGGGCGCGAAGATGTCCTGCCCCTCGTGCCGACGCCCGCCCGGCCGGGCGGCGCCCATCGTGTCGGCCACTTGGGCCACGCGCACGCCGTCGACCGGCATCACGAGTCGAACGTCCGGCTCGGCGGGCAGCCGCGCGTGGAAGCGATCGCGCAGCTCGTTCGCCGCGGCTCGCACGGCGTCCTCGGCGCGCTCTTCGGGCGTGTCGGGGTCGCTGTCGACCCAGTCGCAGCTGGCGGCGGGGGCATGGCTCGAGGCGCTCGCCGGCCCGCCCAGCAGCAGCCCGGCGAGGGCGAGGAGCGCCACGAGGAGCACGGTGGACGGGGCCTTCGCGATCGGCATGGCGCGAGCGTAGCGGCCACGGCTCCCGGCGACGGGGTGCGGGCGCACGCTGCGCCGATCGTCCGCGCGCGTCGCTCGCGCTCTACGCGCCGCCGCGGCGAGCCCGGTCCGTCGCGAGTTCTGCCACGGTTCGACCCCCGCGCCGTCGAGGCGCGGGGGTCGGATTCACCGTTCGGTGGGGCTGGTGGAGCCTGTCGGATTCGAACCGACGACCTTCCGCTTGCAAAGCGGATGCTCTCCCAGCTGAGCTAAGGCCCCGTGCGTTCCCCGCGGCCGCGCTGCCGGGACGGGCGCGACCGCCCTCCACGATACGAACCCACGCGTGGCGGTGTCAATGCGCGGCTGCGTCCGCGTCGTCGGAACCGTCGCCCGGGCGGGCGAAGATCATGCGGCCCATGTTCGTCTGCAGGCTCGAGGTGACCACCGTGTCGACGGTGTGGCCGACGCGGTCGGCCGCGTCCTCGACCACGACCATCGTGCCGTCCTCGAGGTAGGCGAGGCCCTGCCCCGGTTCGCGCCCCTGCTTGACGATCGTGAGCGAGAGCCGCTCGCCGGGGAGGAACACCGCCTTGACGGCGTTGGCGAGCTGGTTGAGGTTCTGCACCCGGATGCCCTCGAAGGCTGCGATCCGGCTGAGGTTGTAGTCGGTGGTGACGAGGTCGACCCCGCGCTCGCGGCACAGCCGGATCAGCTTGTGGTCGACGTCGTCCGCCGCCGGGTCGTCGTCGATCACCGACGTCTCGATCTTCGAGGCCGCCACCAGCGCGTCGAGCACCTCGAGCCCGCGCCGTCCGCGCTTGCGGCGCAGCGGATCGTCGCTGTCGGCGATGTTCTGCAGTTCGGCGAGCACGAAGCGCGGCACCAGCAGCTCGCCGGCGAGGAAATTGGCTTCGACGACGTCGACGACGCGGCCGTCGATGATGGCGCTGGTGTCGATGAGGTGCACGCCGCGCTGGCGCGAGGGGGCGAACGCGTCGGCGCCGGCGGCCGCGGTTCGCAGCGGGGCGAAGCGCCGGCGGTTGACGACGAAGAACCACGAGGTGGCGACGACGAGCGTGCCGGCGATCAACAGCGACCAGTACCAGGTGAAGCCGGGCACGTTGGCGAGCACGCTGTTGACCAGCACGGTGATCACCAGCGCCACGGTGGCGCCCAGGCCGGCGGCGAGCACCGCCTCGGGCGATATGTCTTCGATCCGGCTGCGCGCGCGCAGCCACATCCGCGCGGCCCAGCGTCCGAGCCGCCCGCTCACCAGGTACCCGGTCAGGAACCCGAGCAGCGACACGTACAGCAGGTTGTTGGGTCCGGCGAGCCAGCCGCGGTCGAACAGGAGCAGCGCCACCTGGAAGCCCAGGGCCGCACCGAGCACCGCGACGACGAGGCGAGTGCCGATCACCATGCGGCGCTCGAAGGTCGGGTCGATCGGCTCCACTAGGAACGCCCCCACACGCGGCCGATCGCTTCGCGCAGGGTCGCCGCGCCCAGCACACCGTCGTCGCCGCCGGGCCCGACGAGCCTCGGGAGGTTGCCGCGCGAGCACTCGGCGGCCCGGCGCGCCAGCTGACGAACGGAGCGGATCTCGCCGGCGAGGCCGACCTCCCCGACGAGGGCTGTGTCCATCGGGACCGGTTTGCCGACGACCGCCGAGTACACCGCGATCGCCACCGCCAGGTCGGCGCCGGGATCGGTGACGCGCAGGCCGCCGGCCACGTTGACGAAGACGTCGAGGCCGTCGAGCGGCAGCTCGAGCCGGCGTTCGAGCACCGCCAGCACGACGTCGACGCGCCGGCCGTCGAGCCCCTGGACCACGCGGCGGGGCGAGGCGTATGGGCTCTTGGACGCCAGCGCCTGGACCTCGAGCAGCATCGGCCGCTGCCCTTCGAGGGCCGCCACCACCACCGAGCCGGGGACGTCGCGCGGACGCTCGGCGAGGAAGGCGTCGCTCGGGTTGGCGACCGCGCGCAGGCCGTCGTCGATCATCTCGAACACGCCGACTTCGCCGGCCGGCCCGAAGCGATTCTTGTTCGCGCGCAGCACCCGGTAGCCGCCCGCCGACTCGAGCGCGAGGGTGGCGTCGACCATGTGCTCGATGACCTTCGGTCCGGCGATGCCGCCGGACTTGGTGACGTGGCCGATGAGCACCAGGGTGGTGCCGGCCTCCTTCGCGGCCTGGGTGAGCAGGGCGGCACCGTCGCGCACCTGCGTCAACGACCCCGGGGTACCGCCGTCGTCGGCGGTCAGCGTCTGGATCGAGTCGACGATCGCGAGGAACGGGGCGCGGTCGCGCACGAGGTCGGCGAGCACGCGCGCATCGGTCTCGCGGGTCAGCGACAGGCCGCTCGCCACGCCGAGGCGATCGGCGCGGAGCTTGACCTGGGCCAGCGACTCCTCGCCGGCGACGTACAGCACCGGCCGACCGGCGCCCTCGGCGCGGTGGGCGAGCTGCAGCAGCAGCGTCGATTTGCCGATGCCGGGCTCGCCCGCCAACAGGAGGGCGGCGCCCGGAACCCAGCCGCCGCCCAGGACGCGGTCGACCTCGGGGTCGCCGCTCGTGGCGCGCACGACACGCCCGGGATCGATGTCCGGAAGCCGCTCGACGACGGCGACGCGACCCGACGACGCGCGCCGGGTCGCGACGCTCGGTCCGTCGCCGGATCGCTCCGCCCGCAGCGTGCCCCACTCGCCGCAGCGGGGGCAGCGCCCCATCTCGACCGGCGACCGCGACCCGCACGCCGAACAGACCCAGCTCGTGGTGACTTTCGCCATCGGCGCGAGTCTAGCGCGGCCCGGGGGCGACCGGGCTCACACCATCGGCACGGGACGCGCGAAGGTGACTTCGCCGTCCTCGACGGTCACGATCACCGGGTCCTCGCTGCCGCGCTTGAGCAGCTCGAGCGAGAGCGGATCCTCGATGTGCTCGCGCATCAGCGAGCGGAGCGGCCGCGCCGACTGCCCCTGCGGCAGCCGCTCGACGAGGAAGCCCGCGACCTCGTTGGCGAAGGTCACCTGGATGTCGCGCGTCGCCAGCTCGAGGCGGATGTCCTCGAGCATCTGGTTGGTGATATGCAGGATCTCCTCGCGGTCGAAGGTCTCGAAGGCGATGACCTCGTCGAGGCGATCGAGGAACTCGGGCGTGAAGATGCCCTTGAGCGGCGCGTTGACGTCCTTCTCGGCACCGGAATCCTGGAAGCCGATCGACGGACCCCGGTTGAAGCCCGTGTTCGACGTCATGATCAGGATGACGCGGCGGAAGTCGACCGTGCGACCGAGCCCGTCGGTGAGCCGGCCGTCGTCGAGCACCTGCAGGAAGGTGTTGTAGATGTCCGGGTGGGCCTTCTCGATCTCGTCGAGCAGCACCACGCTGAACGGCTGCCGGCGCACGGCCTCGGTAAGCCGCCCGCCCTGCTCGTGCCCCACGTAGCCGGGGGGCGCCCCGATCAGCTTGCTGATGCTGTGCGCTTCTTGGTACTCCGACATGTCGAGCCGCACCAGGGCGCGCTCGCTGCCGAACAGCTCGAGCGCGAGCTGCTTCGCCAGGAAGGTCTTGCCGACGCCCGAAGGGCCGACGAACAGGAAGCTCGCCGACACGCGGGTGCGGCCGCCGAGGCCGACGCGGGCGCGTCGCAGCGCCGACGCCAGGGCGCCGATCGCTTCGTCCTGACCCACGACCACGCGCTTGAGGTTCTCTTCGATCACGGCGAGCTTCTCGCCGTCGTTCTCGTCGACGTACACCCCGCCCCAGGAGTTGACCACGGCTTCGACGTCCTCGCGGCTGACGATCGGGGTGCCGTCCTCTTCCTCGAGCACGGGGAAGCCCAGCGACTTGTTCAGGCGGGTCCGGGCGGCGGCCTCGTCGATCAGGTCGATCGCCTTGTCGGGGAAGTTGCGCCCGGGGAGGCTGCGCTCGCCGAACCGCACCGAGATCTCGAGGATGTTCTCGGGGATCACGACGCCGTGGTGCGTCTCGTACTTCTCGCGCAGCCCCTGCAGGATCTCGAGCGATTCCTCGGGGGAGGGCTCGAGCACGATGACCGGCTGGAAGCGGCGCTCGAGCGCGGCGTCCTTCTCGATGTAGCGGTGGTACTCGCCCGTGGTGGTGGCGCCGATGACCTGCACCTCGCCGCGCGAGAGCGGCGGCTTGAGGATGTTCGCTGCATCGAGCGTGCCCTCGGCGCCGCCGGCGCCCACGAGCGTGTGCAGCTCGTCGATGAAGGCCACGACCTTGGCGCTGCGCAGCTCCTCGATCACCTGCCGAAGGCGCTCCTCGAATTCGCCGCGGTACTTGGTGCCGGCGACGATGTTGCTGAGATCGATCGACAGGACCCGGACCGAGAGCAGGTTCGGGGGCACGCGGCCCTCGACGATCGACTGGGCCAGCCCCTCGACGATCGCGGTCTTGCCGACGCCGGGCTCGCCGATGAGCACGGGGTTGTTCTTGGTGCGCCGCGAGAGCACCTGGATGACCCGCCGGATCTCCTCGGTGCGTCCGATCACCGGGTCGAGCTTGTCGTCACGCGCCTCCTTGGTGAGGTCGCGGGCGTACTCGTCGAGGAAGGGCGTGTTGACCGCTTCCTCCTGGTTCTTGGGATCGGCCGCCGCCAGGATGCGCCAACGGACCGTGTCGACGTCGCGGGTGAGCTGCTGCAGGATCCGGTAGGCGACGCCGTCGCCTTCGCGGATGATCCCGAGCAGGATGTGTTCGGTGGCGATCACGTTGGACCCGAGGCTGCGCGCTTCGCTGCCGGCGAGTTCCATCACGCGGCGGGCACGCGGGGTGATGGCGGCCGTCTCGTTGCGGGGGAGACCGTCGCCGCGCCCCACCATCTCCTCGACCTGGCGCCGGAAGCCCTCGAGCGTGGCGCCGAACTCCGCGAGCACCTTCGAGGCCGTGCCGCCCTCGCGCATGAGGCCCAGCAACAGGTGCTCGGGTCCGATCATGGCGTGGCCCAGCTTCGAGCCCTCTTCGCGGGCGAAGTGGAAGACGAGGCGCGCTCTGTCGTCGTAGCGGTTCACGAGGTCCTCCCGAACCCGCCTGTGAGGGTGCTGCGGCGCGGGCGCGCGTCGGCGCACGCGCGGGCGGCCGGTACGGCCGAGGGAACCGGCGGAGAGACCGTCTCCGACGATGCGTCGGGGCGTGCGCCGGGTTCTAGCGGTTGGAGCATACCCTATGCTACGCATTCGCCCGGAAGCGGCGTGGGGATTCGGTTACGTTCCCCTCGTCGTCGTCTCAGGCGCGGCTCATGTGGCCTCCGGCCGACGCGCCGGGGGCGGCTCCGTGTGCCATCCTTGGGGCCGGCGCGTCGCCGCGCCGCGATCCCCACCATCGACCGCCCGAGGAGCCTCCGATGCAGTTTCAAGAGATCATCATGAACCTCGACCGCTACTGGGCCCGTCACGGCTGCGTGATCGCCCAGCCCCACGACACCGAGGTGGGCGCGGGAACGTTCTACCCGACCACGTTCCTGCGGGCGCTCGGTCCCGAACCGTGGCGCGTCGCCGGCACGGCCCCCTCGCGGCGTCCCGCCGACGGGCGCTACGGCGACAACCCCTACCGCTTCCAGTACTTCTTCCAGTACCAGGTCGTGCTCAAGCCGAGCCCGCTCGACGTCCAGGACCTCTACCTGAACTCGCTCTACGAGCTGGGCATCGATCCGCACGCCCACGACATCCGCTTCGTGGAGGACAACTGGGAATCGCCCACGCTCGGCGCCTGGGGGCTGGGGTGGGAGGTGTGGATGGACGGCATGGAGATCACGCAGTTCACCTACTTCCA
>CBDUCW010000025.1:0-13841 GCA_965365745.1 uncultured Trueperaceae bacterium | reverse complement strand
GCGTGGTCGTGCGCCGTGTCGGCGAGGGCCGCAGCCAGATCGCCGATCCAGGCGACCGCCTCCGACGGCGTCTTGTGCATCTTCCAATTGCCTGCGATCAGGGGATTCATGCGCTGAGCATACCGTCGGTGCGGGTTGGTCTCCGAAGCGCTGCAGCGCCCGCACGCGAGGTGCGGGGCCCTCGCCACGACCGCGCCCCGTCCGGGTTCGGACGGGGCGCGTGAGGGTTCGGTGCGGCGGGCGCGCAGGGGTGCGCGTGCGGACTTCGGTGCGGGCTCAGGCGCGGGCCGGAGCCTCCGAGTCGGCGGACTTGCGGGCGGGCTTGCGACGCTTCGAGCCGCGCTTCGTGCCCGAGTCCTCGCCGCCGGGGTCGTCGCCGCGCGCTTCGAGCGATGACATGCCGCCCACGAGCGCGTGCTCCAGGACGTCGTCGAGATCTTCGACGGCGTGGCTCTGCAGCGAGCGCACGAGGTGGCCGTCGATCTCCTTGTAGTCGCTCTCGTTCTTCTGCGGGTAGAGCACGTGCTTGATGCCCGCGCGCTTGGCGCCGAGGATCTTCTCCTTGAGCCCGCCGATCGGCAGGACGCGACCGCGCAGGGTCACTTCGCCGGTCATGGCGACGTCCTTGCGGACGGGCACGCCGGTCAGCGCACTGATCAGGCTGGTAGCGAGCGCGGTCCCCGCCGAAGGGCCTTCCTTCGGGGTGGAGCCGGCGGGCACGTGGATGTGGATCTCGTGCTCCTCGAGCATCTCGCGCTTGATGCCGAATCGCTCGGCGTTGCTCTTGGCGTAGGTGAGGGCCGCGCGAGCGGACTCCTTCATCACGTCGCCGAGCTGGCCGGTGAGCACCAACCCCTGCTTGCCCGGAACGATGCTGGTCTCGACGAACAGGATGTCGCCGCCGACGGGCGTGAAGTACATGCCCGTGGCCACGCCGACGAGGTTCTCCTCGCCCTCGGACTCGGGCGTGTACTTCTCGGAACCGAGGTAGCCCTCGAGCCCGCGCTCGGTGATGCGCACGCGCTTGGCGTCGCCCTCGGCGATGCGCCGTGCGGCCTTGCGGGCCAGGGTGCCCACGGTGCGCTCGAGCGTCCGCACGCCCGCCTCGCGGGTGTAGTGCGTGATCACCTTGCGCAGCGCGCCGTCGCTGATGTTGAGCTGCTTCGACTTCAGGCCGTTGAGATGGACCTGGCGCGGCAGCAGGTAGCGCCGGGCGATCTCGAGCTTCTCCTGCTCGATGTAACTGGAGAACTCGATGGTCTCCATGCGGTCCATGAGCGCTTCGGGGATCTGCTGGGCGTAGTTCGCCGTGGCGATGAACAGCACCTCGGAGAGGTCGAAGGGCACGCCGAGGTAGTGGTCGACGAAGGTGTTGTTCTGGGCCGGATCGAGCACCTCGAGCAGCGCCGAGGACGGGTCGCCCTGGTAGCTGACGCCGAGCTTGTCGACCTCGTCGAGCAGGAACACCGGGTTCTTGGTGCCGGCCTGGCGGATGCCCTGGATGATGCGGCCCGGCATCGAGCCGATGTAGGTGCGCCGATGACCGCGGATGTCGGACTCGTCGCGGGCGCCGCCGAGGCTGATGCGCACGTACTCGCGGCCGATCGACTTGGCGATCGACTTGGCGATCGAGGTCTTGCCGACGCCGGGCGGGCCGACGAACAGCAGGATCGGACCGCGGTTGACCTCGTTCTCGTCCATCTCGCCTTCTTCGGCGCGCTCGGTCTTGAGCTTGCGTACGGCGAGGTACTCGAGCACGCGGTCCTTGACCTTGGCCAGTCCGTAGTGGTCCTCTTCGAGGATCTCGGACGCCTTCTCGATGTCGTGGACGTCTTCGGAGCGCTCGTTCCAGGGCAGCTCGACGATGGTCGTGAGGTAGGTCCGGATCACCGACGCTTCGGCCGAGTCCGGGTGCATGCGCGAGAGTCGGTTCAGCTCGCGCTGCGCTTCCTTCATCACTTCGTCGGGGAGGTCGAGCTCCTCGAGCTGCTCGCGGAAGCGCTCGACTTCGTCCTCTTCGTCGTCGGAGCCGGAGAGCTCCTTCTGCAGCGCCTTGATCTGCTCGCGCAGGAAGTACTCGCGCTGGTTCTTGTCGATCTCTTCCTTGACCTCGCGCTGGAGGCGCCGCTGCGTCTCCTGCAGCTCGATCTCGGTGTCGATCAGCACGAGCA
This sequence comes from uncultured Trueperaceae bacterium, assembly GCA_965365745.1. GTDB lineage: Bacteria > Deinococcota > Deinococci > Deinococcales > Trueperaceae > CBDUCW01. The sequence goes on along the minus strand of CBDUCW010000025.1, from coordinate 11,670 downwards.
CGAGGCGCAGTCGCTCGGCGACGGTGTCGGCCTCCAGCACGGATTGCTTGTCCTCGAGCTTGAAGTCGAGGTGGTAGGCCACGTAGTCGGCGAACTGGCCGGGGTCCTCGAGGTTCATGACGAACTGCGCGACGTCGACCTGAAGGTTGCGGTTCGAGTTCTCGATGAGGTCCGAGAACTTCTCCTTGAGCTCGCGGTAGGCGGCCCCGAGCAGCGCTTCGTCGCCGTCGGGCACGTCGATGGGGGAGACGTCGGCCTCGATGAGGTTGCCGGCGTCGTAGTACGCGTCGACCCGCACGCGAGCGAAGGCGCGGACGAGCATCTGGATCGTGCCGTCCGGGTTCTTCTTCATCCGCATGATGTTGCAGGCGGTGCCCACCTCGAACAGATCGTCGGGCGTGGGCTCCTCGACCTCGCGGTCGCGCTGGCTCACGATGACGATCGTGCGATCGCCGTCGAGGGCCGCGTTGATCGCGTGGATCGACACGGGCCGTCCTGCGTCGATCGGCATGACCATCGTCGGGTACAGGACCGAGCCGCGTACCGGGCAGATCGGGACGGGGTTGTCGAATTCGTGGGGGGTCGGCTGCTCGCTCATCGTGAGCTCCTCAGCACGAGGTTCGGGGTCGCAGGAAGTGCGTCCGGGGGAGCGTCGCGGCGGCCGTCGGATCGACCCGCCTGAGTCGAACGCTCGTGGAAAATCTTAGTCAACATCTATCAAGTTTACGCGATCGCCCTGAGCGGGGTTGGAAGCAGGCTTACAGGCGCAGGGGGCCCGGAAGCCGGAGGTGCGATCGAGGGCCATCGCCGGGCGGCGAAGCCCCCTCGCGCCCCGCACGGGTGTCCCGACTATACTCCCGCACCTCGGCGTCCCGATGTGGGGTCGGGACCGAATCGAGCGCTTCCCAGGAGGCACGGGGCGGCCGGATCCGCGTGCTACCGTACGCGGGCTATGAACGAGACCAAACGAGCGCTCGCGAGCGCCGTCGCTGACGCGATCTCTTCCCTCGGTGCCGAGGTCGACGAGGTCCCGGTCCAGGAGGTTCCCAGCGACCGCCCGGGCCACTACGGAAGCCCCGTCGCCTTTCAGCTCGCCCGCCAACTCAAGAAGAACCCGGCCGCGATCGCGGCCGAGCTCGTCGCCGCGCTCGAGCTGCCGCCGGGCGTGGCCCGCGTCGAGGCGGTAGGCCCCTACATCAACGCCTTCCTCGACCCCGGTGCCTACGTCGCCACGCTCGTCGCGCGGCGCCCCGTGCGACCCGATCGAAGCGACAAGGTGATCGTCGAACACACGAGCGTGAATCCCAACAAGGAGGCGCACGTCGGGCACCTCCGCAACATCGTGCTCGGCGACGCGACCGCCCGGATCCTGCGGGCCGCCGGCTTCGACGTCGAAGTGCAGAACTACGTCGACGACACCGGCCGGCAGGCCGCCGAGAGCCTGTACGCGGTCGACTACTTCGGCGCCCGCCATGACGGCGAGACGAAGTACGACCACTGGCTCGGTGCGCTCTACGTGCGGCTCACCGAAGCCAAGGAGGACGACGGCGAGGCGATCGAGGCCGGTGTGTCCGAGGTGATGCACCGCCTCGAGCGCGGCGAGCTGCGCGACGACGTCGCCGAGGTCGTGCGCGCCCAGCTCGAGACCTTCCACGCCCTCGGCGCCGAGTACGACCTGCTCGTGTGGGAGTCCGACGTCGTCGCCGCGGGCTTCCTCGACCGGGGCCTCGAGGTCCTGCGCCGCTCGCCGAAGGTGAGCCGGCCGGACGAGGGCAAGTTCGCCGGCGCACTCGTCATGGATGTCGGTGAGTTGATGCCGGGGCTCGAGGAGTCGCGGGTGGTGCTCGTGCGCAGCGACGGCAACGCCGTGTACGTGGCCAAGGACATCGGCTACCACTTCTGGAAGGCCGGGCTCTTCGAGGGGCTCGGCTACCGCCGCTTCGCGACGCAGCCGTCGGGGCACGCACTCTACTCGAGCGACCCCGACGGCGAGCCGCACCCGGACGACGCCTCCTTCGCCCACGGCCAGCGCATCATCAACGTCATCGACGTGCGTCAGAGCCACCCCCAGACGATCGTGCGGAGCGCCTTCGAGCTCTCGGGCACGCCCGAGGGGCACGCCGCCTACGAAGGCTTCCACCACCTCGCCTACGAGGTCGTGACGCTCGAGGGGCAGGCGATGAGCGGGCGCAAGGGGATCACCCTGTCGATCGACGAAGCGATCGACGAGGCCGTGCGGCGGGCCCGCGCCGTCATCGAGGAGAAGAACCCGGGGCTTGCCGACGTCGACGGCGTGGCGCGGCGGGTCGGCATCGGAGCGCTGCGCTTTGGGATGCTCAAGAGCGAGGCGAAGCGCGTCATCGACTTCCGCTGGGAGCAGGCGCTCAGCCTCCAAGGCGACAGCGCGCCCTACGTGCAGTACGCGCATGCCCGGGCCTGCAGCATCCTGCGCGCCGCCGCCGAGGCGGGCCTCGTGCCCGCGGCCGCCGACGGTTCGGGTCGGGGCGCGTCGGTCGCGGACGCCGCCGCCGGCGCCGACTGGTCGCAGGTGGGGGAGCTCGAGCTCGACCTCGCCCGCACCTGCGCGAGGCTTCCCGAGGTGATCGAGTCGGCGGCCGACGACCTCGCCCCGCACGTCGTGGCGCAGTACGCGCTCGACGTCGCCACGGCGTGGAACGGGTACTACAACCATCGCGGCGCCGACGGGGCGCCCGACACGATCGTGCTCAAGAGCCCCGAAGGCCTGCGCGAGGCCCGGTTGGCGCTCGTCGCCACGGTGCGCGACACCCTCGCCGCGTCGCTCGCCCTGCTCGGCGTCGAGGCGCCCGCCGAGATGTAGCGAACTCGCCCGCGACGGGGGAGGTCGGGTCGGACGCCGCGGCGTGCCGGTTTCGCGGGGACGAGACCCGCGGCGCCGGCGCCACGGGGGCGCCCGCCGGGCCCCGCGCCGCCCGTGCTAGCGTGCCGCCATGAACGCCTTCCCGGACGCGGATCGCTGGCGCGAACGCACGGCCGACACGCCGCTGCCGGAGCTGCGTCGGGTGCGCCAGACGCTCGACGCGGCCGCCGAATCCGACGTCGCCGGAGCGGTGCGCCGCGAGTTCTCGCGCCCCGCGATCCGGGCCCAGCTGCGGCCGGGCCTTCGGGTGGCGCTGGCCGTCGGCAGCCGAGGCCTGGCCGAACTCGGGACGCTGGTGCGCACCGCCATCGCGGAGGTGCACGCGGCCGGCTGTTCGGTGACGATCGTGCCGGCCATGGGATCGCACGGCGGTGGCGACGCCGACGGGCAGCGCCGGCTGCTCGCCGAGTACGGCGTCAGCGAAGAAGCGCTCGGCGTGCCGGTCGACGCGCGCACCGACGTCGTCGAGGTCGGACGGCTCGGCAACGGCATGCCGGTCTTCGCGTCGACGGTCGCGCGCGACCACGACCTCGTGGTGCCGATCAACCGGGTCAAGTCCCACACCTCGTTCCACGGGCCCGTCGAGTCCGGGCTCACGAAGATGCTCGTCATCGGCCTCGGCAAACGGGCCGGTGCGCAGGCGATCCATGCCCGCGGCTACCGGACCTTCGCCGCGAACCTCGAGGAGGCCCGTGACCTCGCGCTCGCGGCCTACCCCTTCGGCTTCGGCCTCGCGACCGTCGAGAACGCGGTGGGCGGGGTGGCGCGCGTCGAGGCGATCGCCGCCGCCGAGCTCGTCGCGAGGGAGGCGGAGCTCCTCGCCGAATCCAAGCGGCGCATGGCGCGGCTCCCCTTCCGGGACCTCGACGTGCTCATCGTCGAGCGGGCGGGGAAGAACATCTCGGGCCTGGGCATGGACCCGAACGTGACGGGCCGCTACGCGACGCCGGGGATGCTTCCCGAGGGCGACGAGTTGCGGGTGACGCGGCTCGTGCTCCTGTCGCTGACGCCCGAGAGCGAGGGCAACGCGATCGGGTCGGGGCTCGCCGACGTCGTGGCGCAGCGCGTGGCCGAGGCCTTCGCGCCGGACCCCACCTACACGAACGCGACCACGAGCACCTCGTTGGCCGCCGCCCGCCTCCCGATCGTGATGCCGGACGACGCCACCGCGGTGCGGCTCGCCCTCCGCACCGCCGAGCGGCCCCTCGACGCGCTGCGGATCGCCTGGATTCGCGACACGAGCCATCTGGAGACCTTCGCCGCGAGCGAGGCCGCGCTCGCCGAAGCGTTGGCGCCCCTCGCCCCGCTGGGCGATCCCGAGCGCCTCGAGGCCGACGCCGACGGTGCGCTCCGCTCGGCGCTCTCGGGCACGAAGGTCGCCGGGGGCTAGCGGAGATCCGCTCGTGCCCGGGGATGTCGGCGGCCGACCGCGCGCCCGCCGACGCTCGGAGCCCCGCGCCCGCCGCTAGGAGCGGATCGCGTCCGCCAGGACCTCGGTCAGGTGGCGCGCCTCGCCGGCGTCGGCGTCGTGGATCTGGTGGCGGCAGCTGAAGCCGCAGGCCACGGTCTCGCCGCCTGCGGCGGTCTGCGCACGCACCGCGGGCAGCAGCCGCTGCTCGCCGACCTTCATCGACACGTCGTAGTGCCCGTACCCGAAGCTCCCGGCCATGCCGCAGCACCCCGAGTCGACCTCGCGCACGTCGCGGCTGGCCCACTCGAGGACGGCCCGCGTCGGGGCGGTGCCGATGACCGCCTTCTGCTGGCAGTGGCCGTGGAGCATGACCGGCGTCGCGCCGGGCTCGAAGGCCTCGGCGGGATCGATGTCCCCACGCGTCCAGGCCTTGGCCAGGAACTCGTCGATCATCTGTACGTGGTCGCCGAGCCGCTCGGTCGCGTCGCCGGGCACGAGGTCGCGGTAGTCGTCCTGGAACGCGGTGACGCAGGACGGCTCGAGGCCCACGACCGCAACCCCGCGGTCGACGTAGGTCTGGAGCCGGGCGACGTTGCGCTCGGCGAGCCGACGCGCGTCCTTGAGCAGCCCCTTGCTGATCTGGGGGCGGCCGCAGCAGCCGTAGGGGACGAGCTCGACGCGGTACCCGAGGGCCTCGAGCACGGCCACGGCGGCCACCCCCGGCCCGGTCTCGTTGTACATCGTCCAGGTGTCGGCGAACAGTGCCACCGTCGGCGCCTCGGTCGCGTCGTCGCCGGCCTCGACCGCGCCCTCGGGCCGATTGCGCCGGAACCACTGCCCGAAGTTCTCGTGGGCGTAGCGCGGCAGGACCCGGCGGCGGTCGACGCCCACGGTCTTCTCGACCAGCCAGCGCACGGGTTCGAGCGGGAGCAGGGCGTTGGCGATGGGGGCGAAGACCTGGGCGAGCGGTGCGACGCGGGCCACGTTCCCGATCGCCCGCACCGACAGCGGCACGCCGTGGTCGTCCCAGTAGTGCTGCAGGAACTCGTACTTGATCTTGGCCATGTCGACCTGGCTCGGGCACTCCGCCTTGCAGGCCTTGCACTCGAGGCAGAGGTCGAGCACGTCGTAGACGTCCTTCGACGTGAGGCCACCGGGCATGCGACCGGTCAGCGCCTCGCGCAGGATGTTGGCGCGGCCGCGGGTCGAATGGTCCTCGTCGCGCGTCGCCATGTAGCTCGGGCACATCGTGCCGGTGTCGGTCTTCCGGCAGGCGCCGACGCCCGTGCACATCTCGATCGCTCCGAGGTAGCCGTCGTCGCCGAAGTCGAAGTAGGTCGGCAGCTCGACGCGCGGGTAGTCGGCGCCGTAGCGGAGGTTCTCGGTGATCCCCTGGGCGTCGACGATCTTGCCGGGGTTGAGCAGATTCTGCGGATCGAAGGCGCGCTTGATGGCGCGGAAGTCCTCGTACAGCACGTCGCCGAACAGGTTGCGGTTCTGGTAGCTGCGGATCAGGCCGTCGCCGTGCTCGCCCGACCAGCTGCCGCCGTACTTCTTGACGAGCTCGAAGGTCGCGCGGCTGATCGCTTCGTACTTGGCGACCCCCTCGGCGGTCTTCATGTCGAGCAGCGGGCGCGTGTGCAGCACGCCCACCGACGCGTGGCCGTAGACGACCGCGTCGACGCCGTGGTCGCGGCAGACGGCCAGGACCTCGGGGACGTACTCGGGAAGGTGTTCGGGCGGGATCGCGGGGTCTTCGATGAAGGGCGTCGGCTTGTAGGCGCCACGAATCGTCGCGTAGACGCCGAGGCCGGCCCGCCGGAACTCGAGGATCTGCCTCTGGGCGGCCGGCGCGAAGGCGAGGTGGGTGTGGTAGGCGAGCTCGTCGATGCGCGGGTCGGCCTGCATCGAGGCGAGGTGCCCGCGCATCTCGTCCTCGGTCTGCCCGTCGAACTCGACCATGAGGACGGCCTCGGGTCGGCCCTCGACCCAGCCGATGAGCGGGGTCAGCGACCGATTCTGGCGGCCGAGCTCGAACAGGCGATCGTCGAGGAGCTCGACGGCCGCGGGGTTGTGCTCGTTGACGTACTTGACGGCGCTCAGCGCCCCGTGCATCGTCTCGAAGTGCACCATCGCGAGCATCCGGTGCTTGGGGACGGGGAAGAGCTTCACCGTGACGTCGAGGATCATCGCGAGCGTGCCCTCGGACCCCGAGACGAGCTTGGCCAGGTTGAAGGGCCGCCCCTCGGTGAATTCGTCGAGGTTGTAGCCGCCCACGCGGCGCATGACCTTGGGGAAGCGCGCGACGATCTCGTCCTCGTGCTCGGTGACGATGCGGTGCACGGTGCGGTAGATCTCGCCCTCGAGGTCGTCCTGCGCCTTCTTCGCCTCGAGCGCCGGTCCGTCGAGTTCGCGCAGCTCGACGACGCTTCCGTCGGCGAGCATCACGGTCATGGCGATCACCTGGTCGACCGACTTCCCGTACTTGATCGAGCGGGTGCCGGCCGAGTTGTTGGCGACCATGCCGCCGACGTTGGCGCGGTTGGTCGTGCTCACGTCGGGGGTGAACTGCAGTTCGAGCGGGGCGAGATGGGCGTTGAGATCGTCGCGGACCACCCCCGGCTCGACCCGGGCCCAGCCCGCGTCGGCGTCCACCTCGAGGATCCGCGTCAGGTACTTGCTGAAGTCGACGACGATCGCTTCGCCGACGGTTTGGCCGGCCAGCGAGGTTCCGCCCCCGCGCGGCAGGACCGGGAGCCCGTGCGCGTGCGCGACCTCGAGCACCACGCGGACGTCCTCGACGCAGGTGGGCACCACGACGCCGTAGGGCGCGATCTCGTAGGGGCTCGCGTCGGTCGCATAGAGCGCCCGGGCCCGTGCGTCGAAGCGCACTTCGCCCTCGACCCGTTGCCGCAGCGCGGCTTCGGCGGCCTGGAGCGCGGACGCGCTCACGTCCGCGGCCCCCACCGAGGCGGGAGCGTCGAAGGGCGGTCGCGGGGCAGGTGCATCGCTCATGGCGCGAGTATCGCACGCGCTCCTGACGCGGCGACGGGCGGTGTCAGGCGTCCGGGGTCGTCCGCATCTCGGTGCGGCCGTCGCGCGAGGCTCCAGCGCCATCGTCGGCGTGGAGCGTGGCCGCGGCTTCGCCTTCCACGGCCGAGGTGTCCGGCGGCGCGTCGTGCACGAGGAGCGTCGCCACCGCTTCGGCGAAGGCCGCGTCGTCGAGGAGCGCGTAGGCGTCGAGGAGGCCGCGCAGGCGGTAGCGCTCCAGTTCGAAGGCCATCAAGCGGGGCGAGTCGTAGGGATCCCGCCGCACCGAACGCCGCGCCCGCCCCAGCTCGTCGATGAGATCGAGGTCGTGCAGCACCGCCCGGACCCGCGCCGCCAGGGGGTCGCCGAAGGGCATGGGCCGTCCGTGCCGCAATGCCACGAAGCCGCGCCGGACGAGCCGCAGCGTCGGCAGATCGTCCACCGCCTGCGAGATCAGCGCCCGCGCCGACGCGTCGAGGTCCACGTAGAGGGGGACGTCGGCCGCCTGGGCGGCGGCGAGCAGGCGCCGGAGCGGTGCCGTCGCGTCCGGCGTGACCGCGTCCCCCTCGTCGCGCGCCAAGGGGATCGCACGCAACCACAGCGCCTCGGCCTGTCCGATGGCGTCGGCGGGGGGGAGGGCGCCGGCGTCCGGCGAGGCGACGACCCGGCTGTCGCGCTGCAGCTCGGGTCGGGGTGCGCCCCGGCGGATGGCCGCGCTGCGGCCCGGACCGTCGGCAGCGTCGGCAGCGGACGGCGCGAGATCGGGAGAGAGTGCGGTCGATGCGGCGGGCGAGCCGGCACCGGTCGAAGCGAAGGCCAGGGGGCGCGGGGCCCGGATCTCGGTCGCCTGGAACTCGACGGACGTCGTTCCGCGCCACTCGTTCTCGTGCAGCGAGACGGCCACGTCGACGTCCCGGCCCACCGGGAGCTCGGCTGCGCGGTGCCCCATTCGCCAGGCGACGCCCTTGATCCCGCCGACGTGCAGCTGCAGCGTCGCGTCGTCGCGCCCGACGGCCCGGGCGCGCTCGAGGCGGGCGCGCAGCGCGAACTGCGGCTGAGGATGGCCTTCGCCGAAGGGGCGCAGCCGTTCGATCGCTTCGAGGAGCTCCTTGGCCACGTCCCGGGCATCGAGGACGGCGTCGATCTCGACCCGAGGGACGGGCCGCGGGTGCTCGCCCACGTAGTCGCGGACGGCGCGGGCGAAGCTGCCGACGCGCTCGGCGTCGATCGAGAATCCGGCCGCCTGCGCGTGCCCGCCGTACCGTGCGAGGTGCGCGGAGGCGGCGTGGAGCGCACCCACCGCGCTGATCCCCGGGGTGCTGCGTACGCTGCCTTTGCCCTTCGCGTGGATGAACACCGGCTTGTACACGCGCTCGAGGATCTTCGACGCGACGATCCCCATGACCCCGGGGTGCCACGCGTCGTCGCCGATCACGACGGCGGGGGCATCCGGATCGACGCGCGTGAGCGCCTCGTCGAACATCTCGGACTGGATGCGCCGCCGGTCGAGGTTGCGCGCATCGAGGTACGCGGCCAACTCGCGAGCGCGCTGCTCCGAGCCCGTGGTGAGCAGTTCCAGGGCAAGGTCGGCTTCGCCGAGCCGTCCGGCCGCATTGAGCCGCGGGGCGAGACGGAAGGCGACGTCGCGGGCGGTGACGCCGTCGCGCAGCTTCGTGTGCCGCACCGCGGCCCGCACGCCGGGCCAGGCCGAGTCGGGCATCCGCTCGAGCCCCTCGCGCACGAGCGCTCGATTCTCGCCGGTCAGGGGGGCGACGTCGGCCACCGTGCCGAGCGTCGCGAGGTCCGCGTAGGCGAGCGGCGGTTCCATGCCCAGCCGCGTGTGCAGCGCCCACAGGAGGTGGAACGCCACGCCCGCCCCGGTGAGCGGCAGGTCGCGTTCCTCGCTCCTCGGGTGCACCACCAGCGCATCGGGAAGGGCGTCGCCGCGCGTGTGGTGGTCGGTGACGATGACGTCGACGCCGGCGGAACGGAGCGCGGCGACCTCGTCGAGGTTGCTGATGCCGCAATCGACGGTCACGAACAGGTCGCAGGCCTCGGCGTGCTCGGGCACGCGGTCGGGGTGGATTCCGTAGCCGTCGGTGAGACGGTTCGGAATGAACGTCGACACCTTCGCGCCGAGGGCGCGCAGACCGAGCGCGAGTACCGCCGTCCCGCTGACACCGTCGGCGTCGTAGTCACCGTGGATCCGAATCCGCTCGCCGGCGCGCAGGGCCCGTTCGATCCGGGCCGCCGCAGCATCGAGAGTCGAGATCGGCGCCGGTTCGAGCGCGGGCTCGAGCGCGGCACGGACGCCACCGGGCCCGTCGTGGAGCCCTCGCGACCAGAGGATCGACGCGACGATGGGATCGATGCGCAGGTCGCGCACGATGGACGCGAGCGCCGACGGCGGGGCGAACCGCCGCAGCTCCCAGATCGGGTCCGGCGGTTCGAGGCGCGGATCTTCGTCGGGGCTCGACGGCACGGCTGCCGCGGCGCCGCGGTCGGGCCCCGGGCTCACGCCTTCCGGTCGGCTTCGGACGGCTCCGGACGACGACCGCGGCGCAGGAGCCGTGCGGCGACCCCGGTCGCACCGTCGCCGCCCGCCGCGCGCTCGTCGCGGTCGGGGATCACGGGCGTGCCGTCGCGATCGTAGCCGGGGAGGTGCGATTCGAGTTCGTCGATCTTGCGCTCGAGCCGGTCGATCTCCCGCCCCCGGCGCCACGCGCGCACCCGCCCCGGAAGCCAGCCGACGAGCCAGCCGATCACCAGTGCGACGGCGATCAGGACGGCGGGCGGCAGCGGGATGGCGAGCGGGAGCGTCACGTTCGTCGGGTTGGCGTTGTGGACCAGCACAAGGTAGACCGCGACGCCCGCGAGGACGACGATCTGGACGATGCGCAGAGCTTTCATGGGTGGCGACCTCCGAGGCCTCAGTCTAGCGCAGCCGGAGGCTTCGGATCGGCCGGTCCGTGTCGTTCGTCGTTCGCCCCGGCGGGGCGGGGTCGGCTAGACTTTTCCCCCGTGAACTCCGTCTCCGTCGAATCGAACGCCGCGATCCCGTCGCCCGCCGAGGCCGCTCCCAAGGTGCTCTGCGCGATGTCGGGGGGCGTGGATTCGTCGGTAGCGACCGCGCTGCTGCTCGAACGCGGCTACGAGGTGACCGGATCGATGCTCCGCTTCTGGCCCGACGACCGGAAGGGGAGCGCGTTCGATCTTTGCTGCAGTCCGGACGCGGCCTTCGACGCGCGTCGAATCGCCGATCGGATCGACGTGCCCTTCTACCTGCTCGACGCCCGCGAGGAGTTCGAGCGCATCGTCGTCGATCCCTTCGTCCCGACGTACGAGGACGGGCGCACGCCCAATCCGTGCGTCTGGTGCAACCGCCACATCAAGTTCGGTGGCTTCGTGGAGCGGGCGCAGGCGCTCGGATGCGAATACATGGCGACCGGCCACTACGTTCGCCGTGTCGACGGGCCCGACGGCCCCGAGCTCCACCGTGGCCGCGACGATCGCAAGGACCAGACCTACTTCCTGTGGGCCCTGCCGCGGCAGGTGTTGCCGTACCTGCTCTTCCCGCTGGGGGAGTACACCAAGGACGAAGTTCGGGAGATGGCGGCGGAGCGCGGTTTCTGGGTGGCCGAGAAGAAGTCGTCAAGCGGACTCTGCTTCGTGACGGGAACGGTCCGCGACTACCTGCGCGACGAGTCGGCCCCCACGCCCGGGGAGGTCGTGGACGCGTCGCAGGACTACGAAGTCGTGGGCGAGCATCCCGGGATCCAATTCTTCACGGTGGGGCAGAAGCGCGGTCTCGGCTTGTGGAAGAGCCACCTCGAGCGCTTCGTTCTCGACCTCGACCCCGAGGCGAACCGCGTGATCGTGGGGACGCGCGAACAGTGCCGCTGGTCCGAGCTGCGGGCCGAGCGCGCGAATTGGCTGTGCGACCCCGAGGACCTCCCCGAACGGGTGATGGCGCAGGTGCGCTACCGGCAGACGCCAGTGCCCGCGACGCTCGAACGCGAAGGCGACGAGGGGTTCAGCCTCCGCTTCGACGAACCGCTGTTCGCCGTGACGCGCGGGCAATCGGCGGTCGTCTACGACGGCGACCGGGGGCAGCGGCTGCTCGGTGGAGGCGTGATTCAGGAGCGGTCGTAGCGGGGGAGCAGTAGACTGCGGGCAAGGAGGCAACCATGGGCCCCACCACGCTCGTCATCCTCGCCGTGCTCGTTGTCGTCGGCTTCTTCCTCGTCTCGATCTACAACCGGATCGTCAGCCTCGAGAATCGCTTTCAGAATGCGTGGAGCCAGATCGACGTGCAGCTCAAGCGGCGCAA